>JAWXUY010000076.1:0-7939 GCA_044425885.1 bacterium
CTATAGTATCCCCTCTTATCAATCGCTCAAAGAGGGGGATTGACTTCCAAAAGGTCCAGCCTTTAAACTATAACAGCTCCATCTATATTTGTATAAACTTGTTCTTTATTATTTAAATTATTATTATTATTATTATTATTACTATTGCTATTATCCATAGCAGTTACAACTGTTTTGTTTTTAATATTAACTAAAAGTGCAACATTATCTACTAAAACCAAAGAATCTTTAATACCTTTTTTTTGTGCAGTTTGTACACCACTTTCCAAACGCTCTAGCTGTGAGCTAGATAAATTAATATTTCTGTCATTAAGACGCATAGTGGCATGCTTAGAAAAAATAACTTTATTAGTATTATTATTTTCTAATATCTGCTGAAAAGAATTACCAGTATTATTGTTTAAATTATTTATGTCATTACTTATGTTTGTAGACTTGGTAGTAGCACTATTAAAATTATTAATATTATAATTCATATTGTTTATAAACGCCAAATCTATCACCTTTTTCTTATTAAATTATCTTAAATTATTTATTTATTAATAACTGTCTAACTCACCATAGTAAAGCTCTTGTAAAACATCTGAATCTTGCATTTGTACTAATAGATATGGCTTAGTATCTGATTTTATCATTATTCCTACAACTTCTCCATAGATATCTCCACAAGAAACATCTTTGCCTATTAATTGAAGTGAAGTTACTAACGAAGTTAAATCTTCAAGCTGAACTTTTTCTCCCGCTACTTGAACATAGATATCATCACCATCTATTAATATATCAGTAATTTCTCCTGTATATTCTTCATTATTATACTCTATAGTAATTTCTTTACCAAGTAATAAAGTATCTTCTGAAATAGATGCAACTTCTCCTAAATATACATCTTTACCTCCAACACTAAGAACTGGCACGCCATCTACGAACTTAACGAAATCAACTACACCTTCGATATATTCTTCGCCATTTCCCTCTCCATCGCCAACAGTTACAGCTTGGATTGTTTTCCCGATTAGAGCCATTGCTTGCGAAATACTTTCAGCATTATCATAAGTATCAACAGACTCTACTCTATAAATATCCTCATAATTGTATATTTGGTCATCTATAACAACATAAGCTTCGCCATTATAAATTTCTACTGCTTCTACTATACCGCCTGTAATTTCATATTGACCTGTTGCTGAATTATAACTTTGAATATAAGCTAAATCACCTATTATTCCATAAGCTTGTGCATTTGTCATCGTTTGATTAAGATTTTGCATTTGTTCAAGCGACGTAAACTGAGCCATTTGAGCTATAAAGTCAGTATTATCCATTGGATTTAATGGGTCTTGATATTGTAATTGAGTAACTAAAAGCATTAAGAAATCGTCTTTTCCTAATTCACTGCTAACTTCTCTTGTGTTGCTTGGGTTTGATATTGCACTATATGTATCCGATACGGCTACATTAAGCCCTGTATAAACATCACTCATATTAATATCCTCCATATAATATTTAATTTTTTTTAACTAAGCACTATAGCTTACAGAAGAATTATCATCTTTTATAATATCTTCTTTTTGTTGTTCTTCTTCTAGAAGACTTGCTAATAAATCCTCATCTACTTGATTGTCTTGTAAGAATTTAAAAGCTTCACCTGTTTGGTATTCTTGACCTGCTTCTTTATCCGAAACATTTACTTCAAGACCACCTACTTCAATACCTTTTTCTGTTAAGATATCTTTAAGACTATCAAAATTAGCTTCGATTAACTCTTTAATTTTTTCATTTTCAGCTAAGAACTGCGCAGTAATAGTGCCTTCTTCTGTTATAATTTTAAGAGTTAAATCACCTAAATGAGCTGGCTTAAGAGTTATTTTAACTTCTGTAATATCTTCTTGAATATTGTCTCTCATTTTGTCTAATATTTGAGCCATAACTTGATTAGAAGTCATACCTTGAGTAGTTTGAGAGCTTGAAACTAGAGAAGAATTATTTACTGCTTTCCCACCTAAATTAAATGACGCATCAAAACTTAGAGATTGCGTTTCATTAGTGCTTGTAGTAGTATTTGCTTGAGCTACTTGTTGCGTACTGCTATTGCTAGACGAAGAAGCATTGCTAAAAGTTTGTTGTTGAGACTGCTGTTGAGATTGTTGTTGCATATCTGAATTTGAATTAGAATTTAAATTGCTTTCATCAAGCACTTCTACTTCAACTTTTGGATTTAAATCCACAGCCACTTTTAAATCTTGCTTAAACTCATTTTTGTCTAACTTCAAATCTTTGTTAAAAAATACTGTTTCACTTTCTTCAACATCTACATCAACATCAACTTTAACTTCAAGCTTTAAATTTTCGCTTAAATCTTGCTCAACTTCCATTTCCATAGGCTTGCCATTTTGTGGCTTAACTTGGTTTTGGACTTGATTTTGATTTTGATTTTGATAAACTTGCTGTTGTAATAAAGCTCCTTCTTGAATTTCTTCTTGTAATAACTCTTGATTAAGCTCTCTTTTAGAAACTCTAGCTTCTACAATTTCTCCATTCAGCTCACCTAATAACTCTTTTATTTGAGTTAAAGCTTCTGCATCTATGTCATCACCTATAATAGTAAGATTAGATAAATCTTCTTTGTTTAAAAATTGACTAAAGATAGAGCTTGCTGAACCAATATCAGTGAAACTAACGCTTTGCGCTATATCAGTTATCTCACTTAACATATCACTTAAATCATCTACAAATAATAAATCTTTGCTGTCTTCTATTCCTAAAGCTGTTTGTACAAACTGTAATAAATTTTCGCTATCTTCTAGCATAGATATAGACATAGATAAATCTGCTAAAGTATTTAAAACTGTGTCGACTGGTATATCTAAGACTTGAGCTATCTCATTAAGCATAGACTGGTCTATTAATATAACATTGTCTTTTGGTTTAACTTTAGTTTCATCATCTTTAGACTTAGTAGACTTGTCATCTGACTTTTTAGTCTCACTACTAGAAGACGACTTATCTTTTTTAGAATTATCATACTTGTTGTTGTCTTTACTAGAAGAACTATCATAACTTTTGTCCTTGCTGGTATCATTTTTGCTATAACTATCATTTTGATTATTTTTACTGCTTGCTTGTGAAAAATATTGCGAAAAGTCGGATTGACTATCAGCTTTAAGATTAGTTGCTGAATTATTTCCAGCGAACTGGTTTAATAATAAATTTGTTAATAACTCCATTGTTTTCACCCGCTACCTAAAACATATATAAATAATATTTCATATTATATTATATTATATTTCATTTTATCTATATCAAGATTTTAACTTACTCAATAAACCTTGTTTTATTAATATTAATTAAATTATTTTCAAATTACTTTTTCACTTAATATTTATTTTTATTAGTAGCTTTTTCCTTTCATATTTTCTTTATTTTATCACTACAATTTCACTTGCTTAATTTCTCAACCACCACCTTTCAATATACTATAATTTAGTTGTCTGGCGATAACAATTTAGTAACTGAAGCAGCTGTAGTTGCATTCATGGCTGCTAATATATCACCTCTTTTATCACTTGTTAAAGCTTCTAATATTTCTATTACTAAATCCATGTCAGTCGTGACTAATTCTTCCAAAATAGCTGTAGCTGGCGAAGTTTTCATATTTTCAAAAGTTTTTATATAATCCGTGAATTCTGCAGACTTATTGGCAGTTTGTACAACTTGCTTGTATAATTCTTCTGCATTTTCTGGATTTACGCTTTCATAAAAAGACTTATAAGCCTGTGGATCTTCATTTGCTATCATCTCGTCAAAACTAGCCTTTTCTATTTTATAAGTTTCTTGGACTGCTTCAAACTCTGAAAGTCTGCTTATTTCGGCATTAAGATCTTGTATTTCGGCTTGTAATAAAGCAATTGTTTCTTGCTCTTTAGAGAGAGCTGCTTCCTCTGCTTCTAGAGCTAATTGCTCTTGCCTTAATATCTCCATTTCTTCTTCAGTAAGCTCAACTTCTTCTATAGGTGGCAATAAATTACTAACAATAGGCACTTTTTCAAGTACAGGTCTTAAATAAGTATCTCTAATACCGCCTGCATTAAATCCTAATATAGCAACAGATGCTCCGATTATAAGCAAAGGAATGAGTATCTTTATTATTTTTTTCATAAGAATTCCTCTTTATTAAATAAACTAAATTTTAATCTTTTTTATTATACTTAAAACTAACTATTTCATCTATTATTTTTTGTTCTTTTTGAAGCTCCTCTTGAAAATATTCATCTTGTTTTTTTTCTTTAAGAGTTTCGAGAGCCTTTTTGTCTTTCATACGTTCTAATAAAACCAATCTTTTTTCTTCTACTATTTGTTCGGCTTTTTGTATATTTAAAATTTGCTGTTGGATTTCGGACTTTACATAATTGGTAAATTGATTTATCATCTGTAACTTATTGGGATTTACCCCTAACTCTATACTTTCTTTAAATCCATCTAAATTTTGCACTTTCTTTTCTTCCAACATTATTAATTTTTCTTTTTCTTCTTCTAAATTTGCTATAGCCTTACCATAATCGGTCTTGCTTTGTTCTTCTAACTTTTCTTTTATATTTAGAAGACTTTGCATATTAAATATAAATTTCGCCATATTACTCCCCTAGTATACTATTTACTATTTGGCTTACTTCTTCGAGCGTAAATTTATCCTCTGTTGATTGCGTTAAAAAATTTAGGATATCTTTTCTTTTTGCTATTGCTAAATCTATATCTTCGTTAGTTCCAGCCACATAAGCCCCAACATTTATTAAATCTTCTGCATCGGCATAAGTACCCATAAGCTTTTTAATTTCAAAAGCATTATTCTTGTGTTCTTTCGTGACTATATCGCTCATAACACGGGAAACGCTTGATAATACGTCAATTGCTGGATAATGGTTTTTATTGGCTAACTTTCTCGATAATACTATATGTCCGTCAAGAATACCACGAGCTGTATCTGTTACTGGCTCACTCATGTCATCTCCATCAACTAAAACTGTGTATAAAGCTGTAATAGAACCTTTGTCTGAGTTACCAGCTCTTTCTAATAATTTAGGCATTATCGCAAATACAGACGGCGTATAGCCTCTCGAAACTGGTGGCTCACCTATCGCAAGCCCCACTTCTCTTTGAGCCATAGCATATCTGGTAAGCGAATCCATCAGCAGTAAAACATCGTTGCCTTCTTCTCTAAAATATTCTGCTATGCTCGTGGCTACTTCGGCTGCTTTAAGCCTTACTAAAGCTGGTTGGTCGGAAGTTGCTATAACAAGCACAGAGCGTTTTAGACCTTCTTCGCCTAAATCTTTCTCTATGAATTCTTTTACTTCCCTACCTCTCTCTCCTATTAGAGCTATAACATTTACAGAGGCGCTTGTATTTCTTGCTATCATACCCATTAAAGTACTTTTACCTACCCCTGAACCTGCAAATATCCCTACCCTTTGTCCTTTTCCGATAGATAATAATCCATCTATTGCTTTAACTCCGAGTGATATTTGATCTTTTATTCTGGCTCTATCTAGAGGATCTGGCGGTACATTTGTGGTTGGCATTTCTTTTTCTACTTTAAAATTACCCTTATGATCCATCGGCTCTCCTAGACCATTTAAAACTCTGCCTAGTAAATCCTTTGATACTTTAACACTTATCGGATAATCGTACCCTTCTACAACGCTTCCAAGTCCTATACCATCTATATTACCATAAGGCATCAATAATAATTTTTTATCCTTAAATCCAACAACTTCTCCAAGAACACTTTCATTATTCTTTGTATGTATTTTACAACAATTTCCAATACTAATATCAGGTCCATCTGACTCAATAGTAAGCCCTACTATATGAGTAACTTTACCCGTTTTTTTAATATAATCTTTGGTAAATATATGATTGTACTTAGATATATCTAAATTAAAAAACTCTTTTTTTAGTATTAAATCTAGGTTTTCTGCTGTACTTTTTACTAAATTATTTTTTTTAGCTAGATTATTATTTTTGGATATATTGTTGTTCTTTTTGGCTAAATTATTATTTTTAGCAGAAAAACCACTTTTTGGTGGCTTATCAACTAAATTATTATTAATATTATTTTTTTTATTTTTATCAGCATCTATTTTTTTGGCTAAAGCTGGATTTAATAACGTCTTGTCTTTTTTGTTAGTATTGATAGTTTGTTGCATAATCTGATTTTCTACTAAAAAACTTTAATAAAATAGTTTTTTTTTCCAAAGTAGTTTTCCTTTCATAAATTTTAATTTTATAGACTTATAATATTATAGAGTCATGTGGTATAAAGCTTGCTTTAAAGAATCAAACTGCTCTGTTACACCACAATTTATACTACCCATTTGGGTTTCTATATTGCAATCATTTGGTGTTAACATGTCATCTTTTAATATTTCTATATTATTTTTAGCTAAGTCTACACCTGCTAATATTTTTTCGTCTTTCAATAAATCATAATTTTCTGGTGAAACATAGACTTTTATATCTTCTAATTTTTTTATACTAGAAAATCCTTTATTTATCAAAAACTTAATTATTTCTGGATTAAACTTGTACTCATTAGTAAAGATATTTTGCATAGCTTTCATAATAAAGTCTATTATCTCTGGCTCAAAATTTCCAATTGCATCTGAACGCTCTTTAATCGCATCTTCTAAAACCTTATTAGCTTTTGCTTTTATATCTTCACACTCAAGATTGCCTTGCTTTAAGCCTTCTTCTTGCCCTTGTTTAAAACCTTCTTCTTGCGATTGCTTCTTCAAGTTATCTGCTTCTATTTCCGCTTGAAACTTTATAGAATCAGCTTCTATGCTTGCATTATTAATAATTTCTTCTGCTTGTAGCTTCGCTTCATCTAATAGCTCTTGTCTTATTTCTTCGTCTGTTTTGGGTACTTCCTCTTCTTCTTTTGGTGGTTGCCCTAACTGGCTTAAATACTCATTGTTTGTAGTTTCTATAAACTCTGCTAGCTCCTCACTTAATTGATTTTGCACCATTAAGTTTTGGTTTCCGACATTTACTGAATTATATTTTAAAATTCTAGCCAACCATATCATCTCCTCCGCCTCTAGCAACAACAATTTGACCTGTTTCTTGTAATTTCCTTACGATATTAACAATTTTTTGTTGAGATTCTTCAACGTCTGTACGTCTAACTGACCCCATAAATTCCATATCTTCTCTTATCATCTCTGCTAAACGTTTAGATAAATTTGCAAACATAAGTTCTTGAAGCTCTGAGCTTGCGCCTTTAAGAGCTGTAGCAATATCTTTTTGGTCAATTTCTTCTCTAAGAATAGTTTGGATTGCTCTATTATCAAGCGATAATAAATCTTCGAATACAAACATTTTCTTTTTGATTTCTTCTGAAAGCTCGAGATTTTCTGTCTCCAGAGTCTCCATGATGTTTTTTTCTGTATTTCTATCAACTGAGTTAAGTATTTCAACAACTGCGTCAATCCCGCCGACTTCAGTAAACTCTGAAGTAGAGAGCGATGATAATTTGCTTTCAAGTACTCTTTCAATTTCTTTAATACTTTCTGGATTTGTTCTATCCATTGTAGCTACCCTACGAGCAATCTCCGTTTGTCTTTCTGGATCAAGCGCTGATAATATTTCCCCTGCTTGCGCTGGCTTAAGATAAGATAATACTAAAGCTATAGTTTGTGAGCTTTCATTTTGGATAAAGTTTATTACTTGACTTACATCATCTTTTCTAATAAAGTCGAAAGGCTTAACCTGTAATGAAACAGTAAGTTTTCCTATAACTTCGTTTGCTTTATCCGAGCCTAAAGCTGCTTCTAGTAATTCTTTTGCGTAACCTATACCACCTTCTGCAATAAATTGCTGTGCTATACATATTTCATAAAATTCTTCTAGCACTGCGTCTCTAACATCTGGCATTATAGTT
>JAWXUY010000077.1:0-7759 GCA_044425885.1 bacterium
CTATTATGGCATCTACAAAATCGAAATCACCTTTATAGACGCTTGCCTTTGAAATAACATCACCTTTTTTCGCACACTGCATAACTTCATAATTAGAGAAGCCATACTCAAATAATTCTATAACCTCTTGAAATCTAGCAGTCGGGGTAGAAGCGCCCATCACGACTGCTATTAATTCCAGACCATCTTTTTGGGCAGTTCCAGATAAACAATATAGAGCTTTTTGCGTAGAGCCTGTTTTAAGACCAGTAGCATAATCATATAACTTTAATAACTTGTTAGTGTTTGTGAGCCCAAACTCTGTAGAACCACTCTTGGTTGTGTGAGTAATTGAGTCCTGCCAAGTTTGAGTAAACTCATATACCTCTGGATATTTAGTTATAAGCTCACGGCTTATAATAGCTATATCTCTAGCACTCATATAATGGTCAATAGTGTTTTCATCTAGACCACAAGCATTTTCAAAATTAGAGCTGGTCATGTTGAGATCTAATGCTTTTTGATTCATAAGCTTAACGAATTCTTCCTCACTACCTCCGATAAATTCAGCCATCGCAACGGCAGAATCGTTAGCAGAAGCAATTACTATCGACTTTGTTAAATCTCTTACAGTTTGGGTTTCGCCCGCTTCTAAAAATATTTGAGAACCTCCCATACTTGAGGCATAATCACTAACAGTAACTACATCTTCCCAACTAATAGAATTATTACTTATAGACTCATAAATTAGAAATATAGTCATAAGCTTGGTGATGCTGGCAGGAGATAGAGATTCATCGGGGTTTAACTCGTAAATAACTTGCCCAGTAGAGGCTTCTATTAGAATAGCTGACTTGGCAGTAAGATTATTGATGTCACTCGCATAAATAAGATTTAGACTATAATTACTAAATTTGCAAGTACTAAAGCAATAGCAAAAAATAACTACAAGAAATTTTATAAAATTAAAATTATTTAATTTATTTAATTTAACCATAAAGATTATTATCCTCCGAATATATTTATATTTATATTTATTTAATAAATATATTTTTTGTTATTTTTTGAGAAATATACATAAAATTAAATAATAAAATTAATGTCATACTCGAAAGTATTTGTGTAGGCATTAATAAAGAAAGGTATTTCACTATTAGAGGTAAATATTCTGTAGCAGGGCTCAAAATTAAGGGATATATTTTCGCTTTTGTCTTTTAGATAATAGCCTAAATCAATATGCTCTATTATTATTTCTTCACCATCCATCAACTGAGGGACTTCTTTTGAGAATATGTATAGAACTTCGAAGATAGAGTAAATATCAATATTTTGACTGCTAATTTCTAACTTATCATAATTAGAGAAGTGAAGCTCTACTTGACCTTCTGCATACACTTTAATATATAGATTATTGCTAAAGTTTTTAAACTTGTTGTCTGACTGCGTATATAAAAAAAGATAGTAGTCACTACGCTGAAAAGATAAATCAAGATTAAGAGAGCCATACTGCTTAGATAATAGAGTAGAGTAATAATTGGCGATTTTAAGACAACTCTCTTGAGAATACTCGAAACTTGATTTTTGGTTTAAATTTTGGAAAAATAGATTGTTGGTAGTAATAACAACGGACTTTTGGTTATACATAAAATCGTTAGTAAACTCTATATCATCGACCGATAAACTATTAGAGTTAATTTCATCTTGGAAGAATATTTTCAGTAAATCTTGATGATTGTATATAGTTTTTTTCATTGTTATTTTTGGCATAGGAGAGAAATTTTTGTTTAACTCCGTGTTAAGATTAAGAGAGATGTTGTTTTTTTGTAGATAAGAATTCATAATGCTTATTTGATTAGAATTAACAACATACCTGTCATTGTTGGTTAGATTAAAAATAAATAAACTAATATTTAATAAAAATAATAAAATAATAATATAATGCCTTACTAATTTGGTATCCATTAAGAAAAATCATCTCCAGTAAATAATAAATAAAAAAATAATAAATAAAAAAATAATAATTAAATATCAAACTTGTAATAATTGCTGTTGACTTTAAAATTCCATATAGGGGTTATAGGAGTATTTATGCCTTTAAAGATGTAGCTTATTTTGATATCTTGAATATTTAGATCGTTAATACTGCTTTCTTCAACGTCTTCAACGCTAATTGACTTGGCAGTATTTAGAGCTGTTTCTATAACAAAGTTAAAATAACTTGAATAATTTTGGCTGTCTTTTACTATTATATAATCACTTTCTATGTAAAAATCATATATTAATCGCCTATACCTTGATACTACACCATTCTTTACTTCTATTTCTATTATAGAGCTCATATTTAAATCTTGTTTTAGATTTTGTTCTAGAGTAATGGGGAAACCATTTAACTTGTAGTCAAAATAAAAACTATAAGAATTATTTTCTTGATTTATGTTATAATCTACAAGATAAAACTCATTTTGGATTTTGGTGTCACGATTTAGGAATTCCACTGCTATTTCATAAGGCTTTTTGTTGTTAGAGGGCTGTGTTTTGTAGTTTACATACTCGAGTATACCATTTGTGTAATATTTTACTACTACATTTTCATCACTATAAGTATATATGTCATTGATAGAAGAAGTAGTTTTGGTAGCAGGGACTTCAAAAAACATATCTACATACTTTTCACTTTCTGTAAGTAGAATGCTTCCAGCTATTTCAAGAGGATTTTTGGCACTAATAGTATTCAATAAAAAATATTCTTGACTTTTAGTAGGAGTAGGGATAAATAGATTTTTGTTGTTCAAATTGGTGATAAAATTGCTATTTATGTAAGCACTGTCTATTAAATCTAACGAGCTTTTAAAAATATAATCATTTTTGCCCATAAAGCTTAACTGGTTTATCGCCTCAGACGCCTCTTGGTTTAGATCATAGTTAGATATAACTACTTCAAAAGCTTCTAGAGTCTCAGAGTCTACAAAATCTACTTTAATATTACTACTGCTGTCATTTTGGGTAGGAGTAATAATAATTAGATTATACTTTTCTAACCTTTCTATTTTGGAGTTAGAAGACATATTAAATATACTATTCATATCACGTATATTTATATAAAAATCATATTGATAAATAATGCAAAAATTATTTAATATGTTGTTTTTGTCATAATGATAAGAGTAAGAACCACTTTTTGTGATTGCTTCTTCTATAATATCATCACAAATATGCTTGTAGTCTGCATTAGATATATTATTATACTTTCTTATAAAATTATTATCACCAGTATTAATAAAGAAACTTTCTAATATATAAGAGTCACTTTCAATATTATTAAATAAATTATTTTTATTATTATAGAATAATATATCGCTGTATATATCACCAAACCAAAGAATAGTTGTTTGATACATGGCTAATAAAATCAATAAAATTATAAATAACTCGTTCAACCTGTACTTTAATATATTCATGTAATCACCATATTAACTATATAAATCATCAAAATCATCATCTAAATAACCACCGAAATCATCATCATATAAATTATTAATATTATTAATATTATACTCTAAATTTTTCACATTAAAAATATTTTCGTTAATTTTTTTAGTATCTAATAAATACTTTTCGAATATAATTTCCATCGTTGTACCCTCTGAAATAACGCTATAAGCTTTTATATCACCATTATGTTCTTCCATTATTTCTTTTGCTATAGATAAGCCTAACCCATTACCACCCATAGCCCTACTCCTCGCCTTATCAACCCTATAAAATCGCTCAAATATGTGATTTAAATCTTCTTTAGGTATTCCTATACCACAGTCTTTTATTAAAATAATATAATTGCTTTTTGTTTCTTTTATTTGAGTAGTTATAATAGTGTCTTCAAGACTATATTTAATAGCATTTGATAATATATTATTTAAGACTTGATGAATTCGGTCTTCATCGGCATAAATAAGCATTTCTTTTTTTGGAGGCTTTATGAAATTAATCATTTGATTTTTTTTGTTGGCAGTTATAATGTTTTGCTTTAGAGAACTTATTAGAATATCATATAGATTAACCTTTTTGAAATTAAAAGATAGCTTTCCACCGTCTAGCCTAGATAATTCTAGTAAATCATCTGTTAAGAACTTCATTCTGTCGCTAGCTTCGTTTATAGTGTTTAAGAAATCAATAGCTAACTCTTGGTCTTCTAGAGCACCATCTAATAAGGTCTCGGTATAGCTTTTTATAGTTGTTATAGGGGTTCTTATTTCATGTGAGACGTTCGCTACAAATTCTTTTCTCATATCGTCTAGCTTACGCTGTTTAGTTATGTCTTTCAGCACCACAACAACTCCTTCTATATAATTATTTTTGTCAGTATAAGGTATAATAATCACATTTATAAACTTGTCATTCTTGTCAATAGTGAGCTCTGTATTTTCGTTAGGCTTAATTTCAGACTTTGTAATATCAAGACAATTTAGAAAATAGTCAAGATTAATAATCAGATAACGTTCCTCTAGATTCATTAGGTCGTAAAACTCTTTATTTGCATGTATTAAAATTCCTATCTCGTCAAAAGCCACTACTCCATCAGTCATATGATGTAGGACTATTTCTAATTTATTATTTTCATTTTCTATCTCAGATACCATCTTTCTAAGCTCCCTCGCCATATGGTTAAAGCTTCTTGTTAGCTGACCTATTTCATCTTCGCTCTTTACTATTAGATGCTGTTCAAGATTTCCTTTTGCTAATAGATTAGCTTTTTTTGTGAGTAACATAATTGGATTAGTAATGGTAGTGGCTAGAAAACCACCTAGAGTAGTGGCTAAAATAAGCGCTATCACAACAGCAATACCAATAGTATTAGTAATTCTAATAACAGTATTATTAATATTACTATAATCCATTTGAACGTAAATAACATACTCTACTTGACTACTCTCATCAAATAAAGGCTTTGTATAAGTGAGCCATTCCTCAATACTAGAATTAATATCAAGTGTATTTTTAGTTTTATTAAAAGAGGCTTCACCCTCTAGCGCAGATATAATATTAGCTGTCTTATGCTGATATATCTCATTATTCTCACCGCTACTAATAGTAGAAGCTATTGTTCTACCATCTTTATTTATAATACTACCCTGTATACTAGATGAAAAAAACTCTCTTTTAAAAAACTCGTTAAGCCCATTTTGAAAATTTAAATCGCTCTCATACTCATTAATAACTTGGTCTTCTATTAGATTAGCAAAGCTTTGTATTTCTAGTTGAGCCTTTGAGACTTCTTCTTGTTGAGTGCTAAATATAATAAAAGTACCACTTATAATCATAACAATAAATACCAAAATAAAATACATAAATATTAGTTTAAAACGTATACTTCTCATAATTAATCCTTAGTTCTTTTTGTCTTTAAATCTTTTTCAAAGCAAAAATAATATCCAGTTCCTCTTTTAGTTAATATATATCTTGGTTTGCTTGCATCATCTTCTATTTTTTCTCTAAGTCTTCTTATCCCAACGTCTACCGACCTAATATCTCCTATATATTCATATCCCCAAACTTTTGATAATAACTGCTCACGTGTAAATATTTCATTTTGGTTTAAAGATAAAAATATTAATAACTCAAAATCTCTAGCAGTGAGATTAATAAGGACTTTTCTTTTATATACTTCTTGCTTTTTAAAATCTATTAATAAATCACCATAAATTTTTTGTGGAATTTCACTTAAATTACTTATATTAGTAGCATTATTATTATAAATAAGACTATAACTATTATTCTCCTCCACTATATTAAACTTACTATTAGTTTCCTCTACTTGTTTAGAGTTTCTTCTTATATTAGCTTTTACCCTTGCCATAAGCTCTTTGTTGCTAAATGGCTTAGTGACATAGTCATCTGCCCCTAAGTCAAGCCCTAATACCTTGTCCATCTCATCTGCTCTTGCAGTAAGCATAATAATAGGCACTTGGCTAACTTTTCTAATCTCTTTACAAACTCCATAGCCATCTATTTTTGGCATCATCACATCAAGTAAAATAAGCTCTGGATTTTCAGAATTAAATAAATCTAAAGCCTCTTGACCGTTTTCGGCACAAACAACATCAAAACCCTCTTTTTTTAAATTAAATGCTATTATTTTAAGAATACTTATTTCGTCATCTACAACTAATATTTTATTAGACATAAAATCATATACCTCCAACTAATTATTTATTTATATAAATTTTATTATTTTCAAGACCTATAATATTTACGTTATTTTTAATTAAATTTTTTAATTTTTTTATAATCTTATAAGTTATTACTTCACCGCTTAAAACTAATGGTATTCCGGGCGGATATGGTATAATATCACTTGAACACGTTTTATTTAAAGAGCTATCTAGACTTTTTAAATTATTTTTATTTTTATTTTTAATATTTTTGTTTGCTAGTTTAAATAACTTTTTATCTATTTTAGTAACTACTTCTTTAAAATTCTCTAATTCTTTTAAATCATCACATATAGTAGATATTGCTATTACATGACTTCTTGAGTACATCTCTAGTTGAATGTTGTTATATAAAAACTCGTTGTATAATAGCTCACCATTTAGATTACTAGAGTACTTGTCTTTTATAAGAAAGCTTAGCCTGCTTATATCATAATCTATAGCTCCTGTATTTTTCAAGAAATTCTTGTCTATAAGCTTTAACACTTTTAGATTATTAGTTAAATGCGTTCTAATAGACAGTAATTTTTCAGTGTACTTTTGAATTTTTTTGGTGTTGGTGCTGGCATAATTTGTGGCGTACTCTAGACTTAGCATAAATATATAAGATGGGCTTGTTGTTTGCACTACGCTTAAATACTTTTCGAGTGATTTTATATTTATATTATTTTTATTAATATGTATGACTGCACATTGCGTAAAACTAGGTAGCGTCTTATGAAAACTTTGTATAACAACATCTGCACCACATTTAAGCCCACTCTTTGGAAAGCGCTCACTAAAATTAAAATGCGCCCCATGTGCTTCATCTACTATTAACATTATACCATATTTTTTTAATAATTTCGATACTTTTTTTATATTAATTACTAGTCCCTCGTAAGTTGGACTTGTTAGCACTAGTGCTTTAATTTTTATGCCCTCTTTAACTGCTCTCTTAATAGTCTTTTTTATTTTTTTTATACTTACTCCGCAAGTTATTCCTTTCTTCGTCATAGGCTTAACGTATAGAGGCTTAGCACCTGCTAACGCTACTGCGTTATGAACGCTTACATGACAATTCTTTAGTATCATAATATATTCATCTCTTTTTACTTGTGACATTATACTTGCTAGTATTCCAGATGTACTACCATTTACCAAAAAATACGTTTTATAAGAACCAAAGATTTTACTTGTATTTTGCATAGACTCCAAAATAACTTCTTTGGCATTAAATAAATTGTCGGTTGGGGGGATTTCAGTGAAATCTAGATCTATAAAATTTTTAAAGTCTGCTAAAATCTTTGGATTTCTTTTGTGACCGGGCATATGAAAAGGGTAGGTGTTGATGGTTTTGAGCCTGTTGTAAATAGGTGAAATATTATTATTTTTACTCATATATTTTTATTAGTCCTTTTTTATATTTTAATTATATTTTAATTATATTTTCTTTTATAAGCGTTATTATAATAACTAGTACCATTGGTGCTAAAATAAGTCCTATTAGACCCATTAGCTTAAATCCTACATAAATAGATATTAGAGTGGCTAAAGGGTGTAGACCTATCTGTTTACCTAGTACTTTAGGC
>JAWXUY010000078.1:0-7756 GCA_044425885.1 bacterium
TTTCAAATTTGGTAACATAGCCTCTATAGTGGACTTTATAAGTGGATGCGGTCGCCAGATAACTACTACATCTTTATGCTGTTTTAACTCAAAAAAAAGAAAATTTAGTTTTTTTAGTACATTTCCCTTGTAGTCTAATAGAGTTTTGATGGTTGTGTTTAATATAACTATCTTTTTTCCACTACATTTATCTTTCCATTGTTCGGGCATAACCACATCTGTTTTACAAGTATTTATAACTTTGTCATACTTAGGAGAGCCTAGTGGTAATATCTTATCTCTTATTTTGCTAACCATACTTGTATTTTCCTTGAATTCCGATGAAAATACCAAGTAATCTGAATGATAATAACCCGATAAATTTTCTAATTTTTCATTTAACTTAAGTCCTGAATTAAAATAAGGCACATAGACTAGATTTTTAATATGATTTTTTAAATTATAAGAGTAATAATCCGAGTCTACTCTTGTAATAAAATTAGTTTCATCATAAGGATTATGTATAAAGCCTAAATCTGGTTTTATTTCTTCTAGGCTAAAATTATTGTAGTTTAGTATAGGTATATTACTAGGGAAGTTATTACCATCATAACAGGGCTTCCAAAAATTTATTTCTTTTTGGTATTCGCTGTAGGGTATCGGAACAACACTACAATAATAGTTATCATCTTTCATAAAGGCTTCCCAAATACTTTCCAGACTATCCCACATTGAAGCTTGATAAGGCAAAAAAACTACTTCTTTTTTTACTGGCAATAGATTAAGAAAATTTATTATATCTTCTATTAGTGAGTCTGCCTTTTGAAAACTAGATTTGTTAAGTAATTCTTGTTTAGACAAATTAAAAATTTCTTTACGATAGCTTTCAAGTAGAGCTATTTGACTAGAAAAATCTCGATTATCCATATTTATATAATGGCTTATACTTTTAGAGGCTTCTTCACACATTGAAAAATATTCTAAGCGCTGTTCTAAAGTATTTGTATTTAAAATTTCATCGTGGACGATTAAAATAGTTTGGCTCAGGTCAATTAATCGTACTTTTATATGTTTTCTCATAAACTTAATTATAATGCCAAAGTTATAGTTTGGCAAACCCTTTCTATCTTTTTATACTAATATTTATTTTAATTTAAAGTATTTTTAATAAAAGTCTTTCTGTGTATAGGACAAGGTCCATGTTTTCTTAACGCTTTTTGGTGTTCTTCTGTGCCATATCCTTTATTTTTTGCAAAACCATACTCGGGATATTGACTATCATAGTCTAACATTATTTTATCTCTCGTAACTTTAGCTATAATACTTGCGCAAGCAACAGAAATGCTTAATTCATCAGCCTTCGGAGTAGTATAATTAGGTAAATTTGTATTTAATTCAACAGCATCTACAATAAGATATTCTGGCTTATTTTTAAACGCATTTATATTTTCAAGCATAGATAACTTAGTAGCCTGTAAAATATTTATTTTATCTATTATATTCGGCTCTACACAATTAATCGTATACTCTGTACAATGTTTAATAATATAGTCAAAAAAATAATAACGTTGTTCTTCCGAAAGTTTTTTTGAGTCATCTATCCCTAGAATATAAAAATCCTTAGGAAGTATAACGCTTGCACTAATTAGTGGACCAGCAAATGGACCACGTCCAACCTCGTCTAAGCCAGCAACCATTGAGAAACCTTTAGAGTAAGCAATTTCTTCAATATATAACATATTTTTAAATTTATTTTGAAGCTGTTGCTGTTTAAGTATTTTACCTTTATAAAAGCTAACCAATTTTATAACCCCAATTCGGGTATCTTCTTGGTAAAGATTAATGTTATTTATTAATTCATTAAAATACTTATGGTTATAATTAGGGCTTTGGGGGTCATTAATATTAGAGTAATTGATGTAATCTTGGTATAGAGTTTCTAAATTTAATTTGATATTTTTAATAGTTTTATTCATAAACATTCACTTTCTTTTAATTTTTTTCTTTTAATTTTGATTTTAATTATTTAATAGGAATTTTGATTTTAAATTCGCTTCCTTTATTTTCTTCGCTTTCAAGTACAATGCTCCCGTTGTAGTACTTGACAATATGCCTAACTATAGATAATCCTAGCCCAGTACCACCTTGTGACTTACTACGCCCTTTATCTACTCTATAGAACCTCTCAAATATTCTCTTTTTATCTACTAGAGGTATCCCTATCCCTGTGTCTTTAACATTTATATAAATAAAATGGTCATCTTGTAGACAATCAATAAAAATACTTCCTCCTATGTTATTATACTTTATGGCATTGGTAATAAGATTGCTAAAGAGTTGGTGCATCTTTTTGTAATCACAATCAAATAACACTAGTTCACAGTCATTATTTATTATCAATTTCTTATCTATAATCATAGGCATATTGGTATTAATTACATCTGCTACAACTTCTTTTAGATTAACATTTGTTTTGTTAATATCTATTTCTTTACTTTCTAGCTTAGATATAGTTAGAATATCATTTATAAGACAAGTCATATTGGTAATTTCTTTTTGGACTACTGTTAGAAATTCTTTTTCTTGTTCTTTTGATTGAGCAAAATCATTTAATAAAAGCTCAGTATAGCCTTGTATAGATGTCAGAGGGGTTTTAAGCTCATGTGATATGTCTGATAAGAATTCATCTTTCAGCTTTTCAACTTTTTTGTGTATAGTATTGTCTATTAATAATATTATACCACCAGATTTTTTTTGGTTAAATATACCAGCTTTAACAGGACTTATTCTCACCGAATAAATTTTGCCGTTAGAACGCTTCATATCAAAAATAATATTTTGCTTGGTTTGTAGGACGATATCAATATTTTCTAATATTTTAATGTCTTTTGTATAATAAATAATGTCTTTTTTAAGTTCTTTTTTATAGCAATCTAATATTTGCCTAGCCTTTTTGTTTATAATATAGACTTTTTTGTCTTTGTCAAATATTAAGAAACCCTCTGTCATGTTGTCAAGTAGATAATCTATCTTGTTTTTTTCTAGATTAAGATTGTTTACAATGTTTTCAACATCATCTTCTACGTAAGTAATTTGCCTACAGAGAGTATTAAACTCCTCTAACCTATATAAATTAAAATTAGTTTTAATAGATCGGTCTTTAATATTTAGGAGCTCTTTAGATATTTCTACAATAGGCTTTGTAATATTTTGGTTTAGATAAATAATTGTTAAATAAAAAATAATAAATAAAGAAAAACAAATAATAAGGAAATTTTGAGAGAAATATTGGGATATAATAGGTACTATGTCATCATCGAGATGGTAATGATTACTTAACATATTAATTAAAGAATTCAGGCTGTAGAAATTAATAAAAGCTATAGTAGAGAAGATTAGTAAATATAGCTTGAGGATAAACTTTTTAAAAGTAAAATTTGAGTTAGCATTAAATTTTTTAGTCATAGCTATGGTCACCTCTAATCAGTTACTTTGTAACCTACTCCCCTAATAGTTTTTATATAGCACTCACCAGTTAATAATTTTTTTCTTAAAGTTTTTATGTGAATATCAACAGTTCTTGTTTCACCAGAATAGTCATAGCCCCATATTTTATTTAAGATTTCTTCTCTTGATATAGACTTGTTTTTGTTTTTAAGTAGATAGTTTAGTAACTCAAACTCTTTAAAAGTCAACTCTATTTTTTGTTCGTCAACGAATACATCTCTTGAGAAATTATCTAAAACAATATTGCCAACTTTTATTTGAGTTTCTGAATTATCACTATTGCTTGGAGTGCTATTTGATTTTGAATTTGTTTGAGTGCTTTCTAATTTTCTGAATTGAGAACGTACTCTAGCCATTAGCTCCATTATGCTAAAAGGCTTAGTGACATAATCGTCTGCACCAGCATCAAGCCCTTTGATTTTGTCAAACTCATTGTCTTTTGCAGTTAATAATATGATAGGTATAGATTTAAATAGAGGCATAGTTCTCACTTTTGATATAGCCGAAACACCATCTAAGTTAGGCAACATCACATCACAAATAATTAAATCTGGTTTAATATCTTCAAGTTTATCGAGAGCGGACTCGGCATCTTCAAATAAATGTACATCGTAAGAATAACTTTTGAGTGCTATTTCTAAAAGCTCTGAGATACTTTGGTCATCTTCTATGACAAATATAGTATAATTCATAAAAATCTCCTTTTGTTAATTTAAAATTTTATTATTTATTATTTTATTATTATAACATAAATAAGCTAGTCATAACAACTAGCTTATTTAATATTTATAATATTTTATAATAACCTATTATTTTTATACTCACCAGTTTCGTTAAACTCTACCCATTCGCAAATATTTTCAGAATGGTCACCGATTCTTTCAAAATACTTAGCTATAAGTAAAATTTCTATACAGGCATCAGTATGCTCACTATCATCTTTTAGTATTAAAATAACTTCTTTTCTAATTTTAGAATAAAGCGAATCGAGAGCATCATCGAGTTGAATAATTTCTTGAGTCAATTGAGTATCATTTTCTACAAAAGCTTCTATTGAGCCTTTAACCATTTTTTTAGCAATACGAGCTATTTCTGGGATATCTTCTACTAGAGTAAATATAGCATCACTTTCAGATTTAGAGATAAGCCTAGCTATATCAGCCGCGTTATCACCTATTCGTTCTAAATCCGTAACCATTTTGAGAGCAGTAGAAACTATTCTTAAATCTTTCGCTACTGGTTGCTGACGTAAAATAAGTGATAAACAATGCCCTTCTATAATTTTTTCCATTTCGTTTATTTCACGGTCTTTTTTCATTATTTTTTTAGCAAGCACACGGTCTTGATTTTTAAAAGATGTAATTACATTGCTTATAGACATTTCTACAAGCGTACCCATTTTAATAAGCTCTACATTAAGATTTTCTATTTCATTTTGAAATCCAAGTCTTCCAACCATTTTGAAAGTCCTCCTAAATTTATTAATTTTATTTATTTATTTATTATTATCCAAATCTACCAGTTATATAGTCCTCTGTACGTTTATCTTGAGGTCTGGTAAATAGGTCATCAGTTCTACTCATTTCTATCATCTCACCAATTAAGAAGAAAGAAGTATAGTCCGATATTCTTGCAGCTTGTTGCATATTGTGAGTAACTATAACAACTGTATAATCTTGCTTTAATTGCTCCATAAGTTCTTCTACTTTGATAGTAGAGATAGGGTCTAAAGCCGAAGTTGGTTCGTCCATTAATAATACTTGAGGCTTAACAGCTAAAGCCCTTGCTATACAAAGCCTTTGCTGTTGACCTCCTGAAAGACCAAGCGCCGATTTTTTAAGTCTGTCTTTTACTTCTTCAAATATAGCAGCCCCTTTCAGACTAGTTTCTACTATTTCGTCTAATACTTGCTTGCTTTTTATGCCATGAATTCTAGGTCCATAAGCAATATTATCATAGATGCTCATAGGGAAAGGGTTGGGCTGTTGGAAAACCATTCCTATTTTTTTTCTTAAAATAGTGGTGTCTACTTTTGAAGAATAGATGTTTTCTCCGTCTAGCAATACAGTCCCATCTATACGAACGTTATCTACTAAGTCATTCATTCGATTAAGGGTTTTTAGGAAAGTAGATTTCCCACAACCAGAAGGACCTATAAAAGCTGTTATTTGGTTTGTTTCTATATTCATGTTAATACCTTTAAGAGCGTGATGCTCACCATAGTATAAATTTAGGTTATCTACAGCTATTTTGATATTAGCAGGTTTATTTGTTTCAGTATTTTGCATAAATTTAACTCTCTTTCTTAAAATTTTTTAAAAAATTTTATTTATTTATTTTTGTCAGCTAATTTTACTATAATTTTTGTTAAGAAGTTCAGCATAAGGACAAGGCATAGTAATACAAAACCTACGCCAAAGGCATCATCATAAGAGGCTTTTGACATACTTAAATACATTTGTATAGTTAGAGTTCCACCTGAAGTAAATATGTGAGAAAAAGCACCTTTTGGCAGACTTGCAACGCTTCCAGCAGTAAATAAAAGGGCTGCTGACTCACCAATTATTCTACCGATTGCTAATATAGTACCTGTCACGATTCCGGGTAAAGCACTTGGTAGAATTATAGTTCTTATCATATACCATTTAGTGCTTCCCATCCCAATTGCCCCGTGTCTATAGCCTTTTGGGACTGTTTTTAATGCCTCTGTCGTAGTTCTGATTATAATAGGTAAAATCATAAGAGTAAGAGTTAAACTACCAGTTAAGATAGAAAATCCTAAACCAAGATTAGTACCAAAGAATACCATTCCGAATAGACCATATATAATAGAAGGGATACCAGCAAGAGTTTCAGTAGTAAATTCTACTATACGTACGAATTTAGCATTTTTAGCATACTCATTTAAGTATATTGCAGCTCCTATACCAATAGGTAGAGCCATCAAAAGAGTAATTGCTATAATATATAAAGTATTAATAATATTTGGAAGTATACCAAAAGTTTTTTTCAGGGTAGAGGAAACACTTGTTAAGAAAGTCCAGTTTACTTGTCCTGCTCCTCTATAAGCCACATAACCTATAATAGAAACTACTATAGTTACAGCTATAAGCGCTGATATATATATAAGCCCTAATAAAATATTATCAATAGGTCTTGACTTTTTATTGTAGATGCTAGCATTATTAGTCATTGTCTTTTCCTCCGTTTAGAATTTTATTTATTGCTATATTAATAAACATGATAAATGCGAATAATATAAGTCCTATAGTAAATAAAGCCTCTCTATGTAAACCAGATGAATAAGCCATCTCTGAAACTATACCAGTTGTTAAAAATCTTACTGAGTTGAAAGGGGCTGGAAAGTTTACAGAATTACCAGAAACTAGCACTATTGCCATAGCCTCTCCTATAGCTCTACCAATTCCCAATACAACTGCTGTTATTATACCAGATTTTGCAACTGGTATACATACTTTAAATATAGTTTGTATATAAGTAGCTCCTAGAGCAAGTGAAGCTTGCTTTAAGCTAGATGGAACAGATTTTAAAGCTGATTCACTAACGTTAATAACTGTCGGTAAAATCATAATAGATAAAACTAAAACAGCTGCTAAAAGGTTTGCACCACCTGTAAATTGATGCGTAGGGTCATTTTTAAATAATAAAATCTCTAGTTTATACATAAATGGATTAATTATTAGTAGACCAAATAAGCCATATACAATAGAAGGGATACCAGCTAAAAGCTCAACGCAAGGCTTTACTACAGCGTAAGTCTTTTTGCCTGCTATATCTGATAAAAATACCGCCGTTAATAGCCCTATTGGAACTCCGATTACTATCGCTAAAAAAGTACCTATAATAGATGTTAATATAATATAGGCTATACCAAAAGATGGATCATCTCCTGTTGGTTGCCAAACAGTATTAAAAAGCATTTCTTTAAGTCCTATTTCAAATATTGCTGGTGTTCCAGATATAAGCATATATATACTTATCGCCATTACTGACAAAACTGCCACAAATGCACAGCTTAGAAATACATAATTCATAAAAGTTTCTATTGCTGATTTTTTTTGATTATCTGCGAAAATACTAATCTTTTCATTTCGTTCATCTAGTTTCATAAATTTAACTACTCATCTCCTTATATTTATATTTATATTTATATTATTATTTTTGATATTATTATATGATTTATAATATTATAATACATATTATAGTATAATAACCTATAGAGCTATTTTTAAATAACTACTATAGGTTA
>JAWXUY010000079.1:0-7664 GCA_044425885.1 bacterium
AATAATTTAATATAATAATTTAATATAATAACAAATATAAAATAATTTAAATAATTTAATAAAAATAAAAATATGAAAGGAATAGCTACTGAATTTTAAAAATTAAAGAAAATTAAAGAAAATTAAAAAATTACCGATTTACTTTACAAAAAAAAATAATTTAATAAAAATTTTTAAAAATATATATGCAGGGCTATATTTTATATAGCAATATTTTTAAGTAGCTAATAATAACTAATATGAATGTACAAAACAAAAATATACTTGTTTCTGGAATCGGAAAAAGTGGTGTTTCTGCTAGTATTCTTTTATCAAAGCTAGGAGCAAATGTAACTATCCAAGATTTAAATCATTTGAAAAATCTAAAAGTTATTAAGCTCTTAAATGATTATAACATAAAATTATATACTGGTCAAAACCCTAATTATGACTTAATAGATACGATGGATATGATGGTTGTTAGTCCCGGTTTACCACTTGATTTAGACTTCGTAAAATATGCAGATAGCAAAATTCCTGTAATAAGCGAGATTGAACTAGGTTTTTTAAATTGCAACAACGATGTTCCTATTATAGCTATAACTGGAACTAATGGCAAAACAACTACTACTAGTTTAGTTGGTAGTATTTTTGATAAGTACAAAACTAAATATAATAAAACTTATATAGCTGGAAATATAGGCTTACCTTTTTCTGAGGAGATACTAAATTTAAAATGTGATGATGTTGCTATTTTAGAGTTAAGTAGCTTTCAACTCGAAACTATAGATAAATTTAAACCAAATGTATCCTGCGTTTTAAATATAAGCGAAGACCATTTAAATAGGCACAAAACAATGGAAAATTATATAAAAGCAAAAGAACGCATTTTTAAAAATCAAACGAATGATGATTATCTAGTGTTAAACTATGATGATAAAATCTGTAGGGAGATGACCACTAAAACTCCAGCTAAAATCCTTTACTTCTCTCTAGAAAATAATTTTAATGATGGTGATTTTAAAAATGATTTTAACGCTTATTTAAGTAATAATATTATTTATTTAAATAATATTGAGTTTATAAATATTAATAGTCTAAAAATACTTGGAAATCACAATATGCAAAACATAATGGCTAGTATATTAATGTGTAAAGCTATGGGTATGCCTGATAATATAATAAAAAAAGGACTTGTTGAGTTTGAAGCTGTGGAGCATAGAATAGAATTTGTGGATTGTATTAATAGTGTAAAATATTATAATGACTCAAAAGGCACAAACGTAGATGCCACTATCCATGCAATGAATGCAATGAACAGCCCAACTTTTATAATACTCGGTGGCTCAGAAAAAAATGCAGACTTTACCCCTATCATAAATAACTTGAAAAATAATAAATTTAAAAAAGCTATTTTAATAGGTGAGGTGAAAAATAGAATTGCTAAAAGCCTTGATGATAATAAATTATATAACTATGAAATAAAAGAAAGTTTATTAGAGGCGGTAACTTATTGCTATGAAAATGCTTTAGAAGGAGATAGTGTATTGCTGTCACCAGCTTGTGCAAGCTTTGATATGTTTAAAAATTACGAAGAACGTGGTAATTTATTTAAAAAATATGTAAGAGACTCGAGTGAACTAGTAGGATTAAAAAAAATTAAAAAACTAAAAAAAGCTTAAAAATTTAAAGGGGTGATGTTGTTTTGTCTAGCTCTCAAAGAGAAAATTATCTTAAAAATAGCAAAAGACAAAGACGAGAAAATATTGGAAATAAAAATTATAAAAATAACAATTTATCTAAGAGTGAAGAAGAAATTATCAACGTTGGAAAGCCAGACCCTATCATATTTGTAAGCCTTATTATACTTGTTATGCTTGGAGTTATTATGGTTTTTAGCGCAAGTTACTATGTAGCTAAAGTAAAATATGATGATATATACTATTATTTCACAAAGCAAGCTCGATTTGCTATACTAGGTTTTATGGCTTTGCCTATAATTATAAAAATAAATTGGAATATATATAAAAAGTTTTCATTTATTTTTTATTTAATATCATGTTTCTTTTTATTACTAGTTTTAGCAATAGGTATAGAAGACAATGGAGCTAAACGTTGGCTGGGTATTGGTTCTTTGACATTTCAACCTTCAGAACTTGGAAAAGTAGGGCTGATTATGTTTTTGGCAAAGTATTTGTCAGACGATGAAAAGATACTAGATACATGGCTTGGATTTTTCAAATGTTGTTTTATAATAGCTATCCCTACTTGTTTGACAGGTATAGAAAATACAAGTACAGCAATAATAATGGGAATAATAGGAATGTGTATGCTATTTGTAGCATCGCCTACTATCATATATTTTATTCCATTTGTTGGAGTAGGTATAGCTGGGATAGCGTCTATTATTATATGGGGAGATGCCTTTCGTATGGCAAGGGTTCAAGCTTGGCTAGACCCTTTTGCCGAAGAAGTTATAAAAAACACTGGATATCAGATAGTGCAATCGCTATATGCAATAGCCAGCGGAGGTATATTTGGACTAGGGATAGGACAGAGTAGGCAAAAATTAGGTTTTATTCCTGAAGCCCAAAACGATATTATTTTTTCTATAATTTGTGAAGAACTTGGAGTAGTTGGGGCGTCTATATTTATTATACTATTTGCAATGATTATATTCAGGGGCTACTTATTAGCTATTCATTCTCCTAAGAGCTATATGTCTTATACTATTATAGGTATTATAAGTATGATAGCTGTTCAAGTAATTATAAATATTGCCGTTGCTACAAATACTATGCCAAACACAGGTATACCTCTACCTTTTATAAGCTATGGTGGAACTTCACTTCTTATTATGATAGGTTGTACAGGACTAGTATTAAATTTTTCAAGGTACTTTAAATAAATATAAAACACTGGAGGATATATGACATGGATTATCAAGAAGATAATATAAATATAAATATTAATAAAAGTAAGACTATAGCTATTATCGCTTGTTCTGGAATAGGGCGTAGAATGAATTTAGACACGCCTAAGCAATTTTTAGAAATAAATAACAAGCCTATAATTTGCTATACGATAGAGAAATTTGAGCGTTGTAATTTAGTCGACGAGATTATAATCGTAACAAATAAAGAATATATAGACTTTGTAAAATCGTATTTAGTAGAAAATTCTAGTTATAAGAAAATAACAAATATAGTTTGTGGGGGTAAAGAGAGGATTTTTTCTGTTTATAACGGGCTCAACTCCATAGTTAATCCAAACTCTAATGATGTGATAGTTATACATGATGGAGTAAGACCATTTTTAAGAGTCAAAGATTTAGAGAATATAATAGAAACAACTAAGGTTAAAAAAGCGTGTGTTCTGGGGGTAAGATGCAAAGAGACCATTAAGCTATGCAAGGAAAACTCAATAGTAAGAACTCCCATAAGAGAAAACCTATGGCTTGCCCAAACCCCTCAATGTTTTAATTACAAGCTTATTAAAAAAGCCTACGACAATGCTATAGAAAATAAAATATTCGCAACAGATGACTCTAGCTTGGTAGAGGCTTTAGGGCTTAAAGTACATATAATAGAAGGGCATTATGACAACATAAAAATAACAACTCCTGAGGATTTGAAATTCTTTAATGCCAACAATCCAAATAATTACACGCCAAATAATTTTTATAATTTATAATTTTTTTATATTTTTTTATATTTTTTTATATTTTTTTATATAATTGACAATTAAATTTTATTTTGGTATAATACATATATTAATTTAGAAAGTAAAGAGGAATTTTTATGAGTAATTCACAGCAATTTAAAATTAAACCTAAAGTAGCTTTTGTTTGCGTACACAATTCTTGTCGTAGTCAAATGGCAGAAGCACTCGGTAAACATCTTGCTTCAGACGTTTTTGAAAGCTACTCAGCTGGAACTGAAACAAAGCCACAAATAAACCAAGATGCAGTAAGACTTATAAAAGATATTTATAACATAGATATGAATGCATCTCAATCTAGTAAACTTATAGACGATATACCAGAAGTTGATATAGTTATAACTATGGGCTGTAATGTCAATTGTCCTAACTTGCCATGTAAGCATAGAGAAGACTGGGGACTTGATGACCCTTCTGGAAAAGATGATGCTGAGTTTAAAATCATAATTGACTCTATACACGAAAAAATATTAAAATTATCTACTCAAATAAAGCAAAACGAATTTAAAATATAATAATTAAAATAATTAAAATAATTAAAATATAATTAAAATATAATTAAATCGAGGTGAAAAATATGGAAATATCAGTAAGTGAACTTTCTAAAAAAACAGGTATTAGTGTTCGTACACTGCATTACTATGACCAAATAGGATTACTTGAGCCTTCTTCTGTAAACGTGGCTGGCTATAGGCTATATAACGAAGATGCTTTGTGTTTATTACAACAAGTATTATTTTTTAAAGAACTCGAGTTTTCCCTTTCTTCTATTAAAAATATATTACTAAATCCAGAGTATGACAAACTTAAAATTTTAGAACAGCAACGACATTTACTAATTCTTAAAAAAAAGCACCTTGAAGAAATATTAAGCATATTAGATGACTCAATCGAACACGTAAAAGTTAACGATATGACAATATCTTTAAAAGATATCTCTAAAGTTAAAAAAGATTATGCAAAAGAAATAAGAAAACATTGGGATTTCCCTGAAAACAAAGATTAAAAGATTAAAAAATTTAAAAATTTAAAAATTTAAAACTAAAATAGACAAGATTAATTTATTATTAGCCTTGTCTATTATTTAATTATTTATTTTATTTATTACCCACCTAAGTAAGCCTTTTTTACGCTCTCACTATTTCCAAGCTCCTCGCCTGTTCCAGTAAGAATTATTTTACCAGACTCCAATACATATGCTCTGTCTGATATTTTTAAAGTCATCTCTGCGTTCTGCTCTACTAATAATATAGTAGTGCCTGACTTATTTAACTCTTTTATTATGTCAAATATTTGAGCTACTAATATCGGCGCTAGACCCATCGAAGGCTCATCTAATATCAATAACTTAGGGTTACTCATTAATGCCCTACCTATGGCTAACATCTGTTGCTCACCACCCGAAAGAGTACCCGCCATTTGGGCTTTTCTTTCTTCTAATCTTGGAAATCTCTCAAAAATTTTCTGTATATCTGGCATTATATCATCATTTCTTATATATGCCCCCATCTGTAAATTCTCTAATACGGACATCTCTAAAAAAATTCTTCTTCCCTCTGGTACGTGCGCTAAGCCCTTAGGTATTAATTTATATGGCTCTATACTTGAAATATTTTCTCCTAAAAAGCTTACACTTCCTGTCGTAGAACGTAGAAGCCCTGATATCGTCTTAAGAGTAGTTGATTTTCCTGCTCCGTTAGCACCTATAAGCGATACTATCTCCCCTTCGTTTACCTCAAAAGATATATCTCTTATTGCGTGTATTTTTCCATAATAAACATTTATATCCGATACTTTTAACATACTCATACTTTATTCTTCCGCCTTCTTTCCTAGATAAGCCTCTATAACAGCTGGATTATTTTTAATCTCATCTGGAGTCCCTCTCGCTATAATCTGACCATAATTTAAAACCGCTATAGTCTCACAAATACCCATTACTAAATTCATATCGTGTTCTATTAGAACAACTGCTATTTTAAACTCATCTCTTATTCTTTTAATATTATCCATTAGAGTCGCTGTCTCAGACGGATTCATACCAGCTGCTGGCTCATCTAATAATATTATACATGGATTTGTCGCTAAAGCTCTTATTATTTCAAGTCTTCTCTGATCACCATAAGGAAGCGAACCCGCTATATAATTTGCCTTGCTTCTCATATCAAAAAAATCTAGTAACTCTAGTGCTTTTTGATTAGCTTGTTCTTCTTCTTTTGCATGACCAAACATATGCGTAAAAGAAGTAAGTAAACTTGTCTTCATACTGTTAGATAAACCTATCTTAACATTATCTATTACGCTCATATTACCAAACAACCTAATATTCTGAAACGTTCTAGCTACTCCTAGCTTATTTACTTGGTGAACTGTCTTGCCTTTTGTGTCTATATTATTTACTATTACTGCTCCTCTTGTAGGTTGATAAACGCTAGTAAGTAAATTAAAAATAGTCGTTTTACCTGCCCCATTTGGTCCTATAAGCCCACAAATCTCAGTCCTGCCTATAGAGATAGTAAAGTCATTAACCGCTGTAAGACCACCAAAGTCAATACCAAGCTGTCTAGTTTGTAATATAGGAGTAGAATTTGCATCTTCTTCACGCATCAGCTTTTCTTCGTAAACTTTAACTATTTTACTTTTATCTTCACTCGACATAATAAAAATTTTCCTCCTACTTTATTTTTATTTTTTATTTTTTATTTTTTAACATTAATCTTTGCTTAAACTCCGCAAATTTTGGAGAAGATGTAATTAACATAACTAATATCAATACTACTGCATATATTAACATTCTATATTCTTGTAGCCCTCTTAGAGCCTCTGGTAAAATAGTTATAAGTATTCCAGATATAATAGAACCTCTTATACTTCCCATTCCTCCAAGTACTACTATAACTAATATCTCTATCGAACGATTATAGTCAAATACACCTGCGTTTAATACTGCAAAATTATGTCCGTATAAAACCCCAGCCATACCTGCAAAAAATGACGATATAACAAATGTCGCTATTTTATAATAATTAACGTTTAAACCACAAGCCTCAGCCGCTATTTTATTATCTCTTATACTCATTATAGCTCGACCATCTTTTGAGTTAGTCAAATTAGTTATAACTACTAGCGTTATCATTACTAATATAAATCCAGCTAAAAAGCTACTATCTTGCGGTACTCCTTTTAACCCAGATGCTCCACCTGTAATAGATAAATTAATTAGCACACTTCTTACTATTTCACCAAAGGCAAGCGTTACTATCGCTAAGTAATCTCCCTTTAGTTTTAAAACTGGTATCCCTACCAATAACCCAAAAAATCCTGATGTAATACCACCTATTAAAAGTGCTAATATAAATCTTATCATATCTGGAAACATTCCATTGGTATAAACCGAGAATAAACAACCAGCATAAGCTCCTAAGGACATAAAACCAGCGTGTCCTAAAGAAAGCTCTCCTAAAAATCCTACTACCAAATTTAAAGATAATGCAAGCATAATATTAATACAAATTGGAACTAAAAGAGATTGCATATGCCTAGAAGCGTTTCCAGTTTCAATCATTCCAAAAGTTATAGCAAACGCCACAATTAATAATAAATAATTAAGCAAAGCATATCTTTGTTTTTTATCTAAATTTTTATTCATAAATCCACCTTAAACTCTTTTTATTTAATATTTTTTATTCTAAACTTTCTCTACTATTTTTTTACCAAGTAACCCCGTTGGTTTTACTAATAAAACTAAAATTAAAGATGTAAAAACTATAGCATCTGATAACTCTGTTGATATATAAGCTTTAGACAAGTTTTCTATTACACCAAGTAATAATCCTCCTATCATTGCTCCAGGAATAGAGCCTATCCCCCCAAATACCGCCGCAACAAACGCTTTTATACCTGGCATAGAGCCTGTATAAGCTCCTATAAAGCCGTATGTACTACCAAAAAATATCCCAGCTAAA
>JAWXUY010000080.1:0-7641 GCA_044425885.1 bacterium
GAATAGGCGGTCTTGAGCTTGAACAAATAGAACAAGAAAACCTTGAAAGACAAGAACAAGCTTATTTAAATAAAGATGAGAAACTTGGCTTCAGCGGTAACTTCAAATGGTATAAAAACGGCGAGGAACATTTATTTAACCCTAGTACTATTAGACTATTACAAAAAGCAGTACGTGAGGGCGACTACAACATTTACAAGCAATACGCCGAACTCATGAATGGTGACAACGAAAGACTCTCTACTATTAGAAGTATGCTAGAAGTTAGATTTAATAATAAACCTATTAATATAGATGAAGTAGAAAGCGTTGAGAGTATAGTCCAGAGATTTAAAACAGGAGCTATGAGCTATGGCTCACTAAGTGAAGAAGCTCATGAATGCTTAGCTATCGCTATGAACCGCCTTAAAGGTAAATCAAATAGCGGTGAGGGTGGTGAAATACCAGCAAGATTTATGCGTTTAGAAAACGGAGACTCTAAATGCTCTGCTATAAAACAAGTTGCATCTGGACGTTTTGGAGTTTCTATTAATTACTTACAAAACGCCGTTGAAATACAAATAAAATTAGCCCAAGGCGCTAAACCAGGAGAGGGCGGTCATCTTCCAGGTACTAAAGTGTACCCTTGGATTGCTAAAGCTAGAAACTCTACTCCTGGCGTTGACTTAATCTCTCCACCACCTCATCATGACATATACTCTATCGAAGACTTAGCACAATTAATACATGACTTAAAAAATGCTAATAGAGATGCTAGAATATGCGTAAAACTAGTAAGCGAAGCTGGAGTTGGGACTATAGCAGTTGGAGTGGCAAAAAGCTTAGCAGATACTATTTTAATAAGCGGTTTTGATGGCGGTACTGGGGCTGCTAGTAAAACTAGTATAAGACACGCTGGACTCCCTTGGGAATTAGGTCTTGCTGAGACACACCAATCTTTATTGCTAAATAACTTAAGAAATAGAGTTAAAGTAGAGGTAGACGGTAAAATGCTTACTGGTCGTGATGTATTAATATCATGTCTACTCGGAGCTGAAGAATTTAGCTTCTCGACTGCTCCTCTTATAGCTATGGGGTGCGTTATGCTTAGAATATGCCATTTAAATACTTGTGCAGTCGGCGTTGCAACTCAAGACCCTAAGCTTAGAGCTAAATTTAAAGGTAAACCTGAACACATAGAAAACCTAATGAAATTTATAGCAATGGATTTAAGAGAGCAAATGGCTAATCTCGGCATAAGAAATATTAATGATATGGTGGGTAGAGTAGAGAAATTAAAGCCTAAACAATTCGGAAGCGAATACGAAAACTATAAAGCTAAAACTGTTGACCTTAGCTCTATTTTATATCAACCTAAAAGCACTATCGCACCTAACGAAGTTTATTGCAATAAAAAACAGCATCATCATATAGAAAGAAGCTTTGATTATACTACTCTTTTAACTCTTTGTAAGCCAGCAATAGATGACCCTGATAATAATAAAATCGTTAACTCTAAATTTAATATAACAAACGTTAATCGTGTATGCGGGACTGTATTATCTAGCGAAATTACTCGTGCTAAAGGTGAAGCTGGTCTAAAAGAAGATACTATTAATCTTACGTTTGAAGGCTCTGCTGGACAAAGCTTCGGCGCTTTCTTAACTAATGGAATTACTATGACTATAGAAGGTGATAGCAATGACTATATCGGCAAAGGTCTAAGTGGCGGTAAAATAATTATTAGACCATCTGATAAGAGTGATATTATCGCAGAAGAAAATGTAATAACTGGAAATGTTGCACTTTTTGGAGCTATAAGAGGCGAAGCTTATATAAATGGTATCGCTGGCGAGAGATTTTGCGTTAGAAATAGTGGGGCTTTAGCAGTAGTAGAGGGCATAGGCGAACACGGCTTAGAATATATGACAGGCGGAAAAGTATTAATCTTAGGTGAGACTGGACAAAACTTTGGGGCTGGTATGAGCGGTGGTGTCGCATACATTTATGACGAAAAAGGCGACTTCGACAAAAACTGCAATATGGAACTTATACTACTAGAAGAACCAGACTCAAAAGATTTAGAAGATATTAAAGCAATCATGCAAAACCACTATAAATATACTTCAAGTAAAAAAGCTAAGAGGCTTTTAAATAACTTCGAGCTAGAAAAACCTAGATTTAAAAAAGTTATACCGAGAGTTTATAAAAACATAATAGGTCATATAGAGAGCGCTAAATTAGACGGTCTTTCAGAAGATGATGCTATGATGCAAGCTTTCGAGAAAGCGATGGGTAAATAATTTTGAATAAATTAAATAATAAAAATAGAGATGATATAAAAATCGGTGCTAGAGTAAAAATTGTTTTAAAGCAAGACCAGCGTACTGGTAAGCTTACAGAGGGAGAAGTCCTTAAGATTTTAACAAATAGCAAAAACCACCCTCACGGCATTAAAGTAATGCTAAAAGATAAACAAGTAGGTAGAGTTCAAGAAATATTATAAAATAAATAATTTAAGGCTTGGTATTTTAAACTAATTCAATTTAGTTTAGTTTATACCAAGCCTTTTTTATTTATTTTTATTTTTTTATGATTAGATTATTATTTTTTATTATTTTTTATTATTTACGAAAGATTTTTTTATTCTTACCCACCTACGTCATCTACTTCTATATGTAGCTATAAAATAATATTTATAGCTTATTTTTCTTATTTTTCTTATTTTTCTTATTTTTCTTCCATTTCCCTTGATAACTTCTCTATCGCTTTTTTTTCTATCCTTGAGACGTAGCTCCTACTTATTCCCAACTTATCCGCTATATCCCTTTGTGTAAACTCTTTTCCATCAATTAGTCCATATCTTAGCTCTATTATTGTTTTTTCTCTACCCATTAGCACTTTCCTTATTTTCTCATATAACACGTTCGTCTCAAGCTTTAACTCCACTTCCTCTGCTATATCTATCGAGCTATCTGCTATTTTATCCTCTAGAGTTACCTCATTGCCGTCTTTATCTATCCCGACTGTATCCTGTAAATATATATCTTTACTGTATTTTTTACTACTTCTTATATACATTAATATCTCATTTTCTATACATCTTGCTATATATGTTACAAGCTTTGTTCCTTTTTCATTTTTAAACGAGCTTATACCCTTTATTAACCCTATCGTTCCTATTGATATTAAATCATCACTATCCTTTTGGTAATTCGTATACTTCTTAACTATATGTGCTACTAGTCTCAAATTTCTCTCTATTAGTATATTTTTCGCCTCTATACTACCTTCTGCAAACTCTTTTAAGTACTTCTGCTCCTCTTTTTCTGTAAGAGGCTTTGGAAAAGTTGCATTGCCGGATACATACGAAAACATAAGTACACTATTAAAAAAAAGGGCTATAACAGTGGAAAAAGTGTTAAAAAAATCTAACATAAAAAACACCTCCATAAATAATAAATATTACAAATAATAATCATCATACTATAGTTTATGCAAGAAAATAATATATTTGCTAGTCTCAATTTAACTATTTAAAACTATTTAAAACCTATTTGAAACTTGAATAAAAATTTTGTTTTTAAAAAACTACGAAAAAAAAGACTACTAACGGAGCAGTCTTTTTTTAGAGAGGTATTTCTTAATTTTTAATTTATTACGAGGGATAATTTCAAATACAATTGGGGAAAAAGTACTTGAATACACTGTGAAATTATTTAAGGGTTTTTCACAATTTCTATTATATCATATCTTACCTAAAAAATGTTACCAAATTTTAAAAATTTAAAATATATTTTTTATATATTTTATACATATCTTAACAATATGTATTTGGTATATTTTAATATTTATTTGTTAATTATATATAAGTTTAGCTGTGGTAATTCTCTAAAAATTTTATTAGGTTTTCTTCACCATCTACTTGTATTCCTTTTAGGACATTATTTCTTTCATCTTCAGATAAGCTTTCCATTGGTATGCCTGTGACCTCTTTAAGAATATTTTTCAAATCTTGAGTATTATAATATATAGCAATATGCCCATCACATTCTTTTATAATATAGTGTTGCCTGCTCTTGCCATCAATTGTCTTCTTCAATATGACTTCCTCACTAGAAAAGCTCTCAATACTCCATTCTGGGAAAGTTTTTTCTAGAGACTCTCTGCTTAAATTAAGTAAAAAATATGCTGGCACATCCTCAACCACTTGAGTTATTTGGTCTTCTGTATAGTAATACTTGTAAGTCATCTTGGTAGAAGGAGTTATCTTTGCACTATCAAATAACCCGACTGCTTTATTACTTACGCTCTCTGGGCTGTCAAAGCTGGCTAACTGTTCTTCCATCTCTAACTCTGTTTCCATCTCTATTTCTATTTTTGAAGATGGCTCATATAAATTATACCCTACAACCGCTGAAAAATAACTAACCAAAATAAGGGCTACCAAAATCATTATTTTTTTCAATACTATATTACAACTCCTTTTAGCAAATTTTAAATATAAATTTATATCTATAATACTTGCCAAAGGTTGCCTTAATTATTCAGTTTTATTTTATTAACTTTTTATTAAATTTACTTATTGTTATAGATTTTTAAAATTTTTTAGTGTATCATAATAAGAGTTATAATAATAAAAATATGTTTAATGAGGTGATTTAAATTAACAAAAAATTCATTCAGAAAAACGAGAGATACGTTAAAGCTACTATATCTGCTATAATTGTGGCTTTTGCTACTATCGTTTTTTATAGATCATCTTCCGATTTAAATTTAGTAAATATATCTAAATCTATCGGGAGTATGCTTACCCCATTTACAATGGGTATTATACTGGCTTATTTACTAAACTCCAGTATAAATTTTTTAGAGAATAAAGTGCTTAATAAAATTAAATTTTTTGATAATCGTGGTGGCTTAAAAAGGCTCTTGTCTATAGGTAGCACATACGTGGCACTGTTTGGCTTTATAATAATACTAATCAGTTATATTTTACCAGAGATTTCTCAAAGTATTTCTGAGATAATAGTTGTTTTTAATAACTTTGACGTGTCAATGATTGATAATTTAATTAATACTTACATTCCTTTAGACCAAAGCATTCTGATAGAAATTTCTAACTTTGTAAGTACATTTGTTAAAAATATGATTTCTGCTTTGCCTGTTTATATAGGGGCAGTATTAAATAGTACTATTGGACTAGCTTCTGTAGTACTGGATATCATTTTGGCTATTATAATTTCTATTTATATACTATCAGATAAAGAGTCTACAGGAAAAGCTTGTAAAAATTTCACTTATGCACTTTTTAATAAAGATTTTGCTAAAAACTTAATAAGTTTAGCAAAAGAAGCTAATCATACATTTGAGAAATACTTTGTTGGTAAAATTATCGACTCTGCAATAATAGGATTGATATTCTTTGTTGGCTGTATAATTTTAGAAGCACCATTTGCAATGCTTTTAAGTATAATAATAGGTATTACTAATATGATACCTTTCTTTGGACCTTTTATAGGCGGTGTTCCAGTTGTAATATTAACACTAATATTTGATATAGCAAATCCTACTAAAGCAGTTTTTTTAACAATTTTCATTGTAATTTTACAACAATTCGACGGTAATATTTTAGGACCTAAAATTCTTGGAGATAGCGTTGGACTTAAACCTATAGGTATAGTATTTTCTGTTTTAATTTTTGGAGAATTATTTGGACTTGCAGGTATGTTTTTCGGTGTTCCAATTTTTGCTGTAATATGTAAAATGTTTAATAAATTTATAGACAAAAAACTTATTGAAAGTAACCCAGAACTAGAACAATTAAATTCTGGTAACCCTGATGAATAATCAAGATAATCAAGATAGACAAAATGATATTAAAATAGCTAATAACTATATGCTCGCTACACTGCTTTGCATAATTTTCATTGCACCTAGCATAATAAAATTATTTTTAAACTACACAACTTCTATTTGGCTTTTACAGATTTTAGGTAGCATTACTTATTTGACAATACCATTACTAATCTTTGTTCACTTAGGAGTTGTTGATTTAAATATAGATATTCCATTAAAAAAACTATCTTTTAAAAATATTATTTTAATAATTTTAATAAGCATTACTATGCAACCGCTTTTGTCTTTCATCGCAAGCATTACTAATATTTTCAACGAAGACGTAGTATCCGAAGTTATCTTTGAATTCTACAAAATACCTTATTGGCAATCACTGCTGGCAGTGGCTGTAGCACCTGCTCTAATAGAGGAGTTTATATTTAGAGGTATTATACTATCTAAATATAATAAAGCTGGATTGTTTGGCTCTGTTTTAATAAGTAGCTTGTACTTTGGGATAATACACCTCACTATTTCACAATTATTTTATGCAATAATCGGGGGTATTATTTTAGGTTTTTTAGTCAAAATAACGGATTCAATTTGGGCTGGTATTTTGGGACATTTTGTACTAAACGGGACTCAAATAACTATGGCATATATAAGTTATAATTCGCTTAGTAATATTTATAATACTTCTAACCAAGTTGAGCTTGATATTAATACTTTAAACTCTTTAGAAGATATCACTAATATTTATAATATTTACGACAACATCGAACTAATACAAGCTGGACTTATGGGCATATTTTTCATAATGACTTTACCAATGTTTATATTTTGGATTTATCTTTTCATTAAAAATAATCATAATCAAATTATAAATTATAAAAATAATAAAATAGACGTTCAAATAAATATAAGCGAGATTTTTTCGATATCATTTTATTTAATAATAATAATTTATGTAATTTATATGATATTATAAATATAATTATTAAAAACTATAAGGAATTAAGCTCTTATAGTTTTTTTTAGTTTTAAATTTAAATTTAAATAAAAAAAAAGATACTTAAGTATCTTTTTTTCTGGTATAAAGTATTGCGGGAGCTGGACTTGAACCAACGACCTTCGGGTTATGAGCCCGACGAGCTACCAACTGCTCCATCCCGCGTCAATATTATATATCTTTTGAAACTATAAATTAAAAATTAAATGGGCGGAGAAGGATTCGAACCTTCGAAAGATAAACTAACAGAGTTACAGTCTGCCCCCTTTGGCCACTCGGGAACCCGCCCATATTAAATTTTAAGCCGATGAAGGGACTTGAACCCCCAACCTGCTGATTACAAGTCAGCTGCTCTACCAGTTGAGCCACATCGGCATATTGAATACGGCAACCACTTACTTTCCCAGGCGGTCTCCCACCAAGTATCATCAGCCGTCTAAGTCTTAACCATCGTGTTCGGTATGGGAACGGGTGTTTCCCCTAGACGCATCATCACCGTAAATTTTTTTATTTTTTTTACTTTATTATTCAAAGTGTTTTTTTATTTCTCATATATTATATAACTTTTAACTCTTGTTGTCAAGATTTTTTTTATATTATATACTTTTATACTTTTTATTATACACTCAAAACTGAACTGAAAACGCACTTACCTTAACTCAACACTTTTTATATACTTGTTTTTAACTCTTTCCCGTTTTTGATTTAAACTTTGGACAAGCGTTCGACCTTTAGTACTTGTCAGCTGAACACCTTACAGTGCTTACACCTCAAGCCTATCAACCTCGTCGTCTTCAAGGGGTCTTATGCTTTAC
>JAWXUY010000081.1:0-7630 GCA_044425885.1 bacterium
AATAATCATGTAATAGAAGATGCTCAATATGTTACTATCTCGGTTACAGGTGAGGAACAAATTTCAGGTAGATTAGTTGGGACTGACGCAACTTCTGATTTAGCAGTCTTTAGCGTTAGTAAACAAGAAATGATAGATGCTGGAATAGAAACTATTTCAGTAGCAAAATTTGCTAATTCAGATGAAGTAGAGGTTGGAGATTTTGTATATCCAATAGGTAATGCGCTAGGTGAAGGTAAAACAATGACGCAGGGTATGATAAGCGCCAACAACAAGCAAATAAACATAGATGGTAATGATCTAACTGTTTTACAAACAGATGCCGCTATAAACCCAGGCAATAGTGGAGGGGCTTTAATAGATAGCGCTGGTCTAGTAGTGGGAATAAATACAGCCAAGCTTGCGAGCTCTCAAATAGAGGGAATAGGTTACGCAATACCTTCCAATATAGCTACAGAAATATCTGACCAAATTATAGAAAATGGTTATGTTCAAAGACCTTATTTTGGGGTAGCTGCCAAAACTATTACTCAGTCTGTAAAAGAAATCTATGGCATACAATATGATGGAGTACTAGTATCAGAAGTAGAAAAGGGTAGCAATGCTGAAAAAGCAGGTCTAGTGCCAACAGATATTATTATAAGTTTCAACGGAAGTGACATCAAAACCGCAGAAGATTTATCTAATGCTATAAAAAGTGCCAAGCTAAATGAAACATTTGATTTTGAAGTAATTAGAAATAATTCAGAAAAACTAGATTTAACGGTGACTTTTGCTATACCAACTCAACAAGACAATATGAAAGAGTTTAGCACTGAAACAACTACCAAAGAAACAACTCAGTCTACTACAAAAGAAATGACTACAGAGTCTACTACAAAAGACCAGCAAGAAGAAACATCAGAAGAAATTTCTAATGTTATACCAGAAACTATGACAGAAGCTCACAAAAGTAAAAAAGAAGAAAATAATATTACAGAAAATAATACTACAGAAAATAATACTATAGAAAATATAACAGAGTCTACTACAGAAAGCGACAGCAGTGCTTTAAATTTAGAAGATAGCTCAAATAATTATTTCTCAGATGAAGTTATACCTGACAATAATATAAATTCTACTACGGAAATCATTATGACTCCAGACGAAATAGTAGACTCTATATTAGAATCATTAATTGGTTCAGTAGTAGACCCTCAAAATATAAACCCTAATATAGATTTTAATGAGTAAATAAATATATATTAAATAAGTGTAATTAACTATTATATGAATATGTAAATATAAACAAAGGATTATAAAGAATTTCTAAAAAGTTCAAAAATGTTTACACGTACGTCATATTTTATTCACTTGTTTAAGGTATTATGTATTTACGGGAAGGAAATATTATGACAACTCGAAATAATGTTAACCATAATATACAAAAAGACTCAAATTCTGACAATGATTACAATATTAATAATATTAGTAATTCTTGCATAAAAGAAGAAGTTAAAAAACAAAGTTTTTTAAAAAAAGTCTTGAATTTATTTTCACCGTTATTTCTTATAATCATAAGTTTTATAGGTGGTATCACTTTTAGTTTATGTGTAACTTATTTACAAAATTTTATGATAGATAATGACGTTAAAGAAAATACATCTATTAGTAGTAATGATATAATACAAATTAATTCATATAATGATTTAGTTAAATTAGCTATTAATAATGCAAAATCGTCAGTTGTTAGTATTACTAGTTTATCTACTAGTAGTAATAATTGGTTTAATATTCCTACTACCTATGAAAATGCTGGTTCAGGCATAATTTTTCACAAAACTTCTACAAAAGTATATATAGTGACTAACTATCATGTTATAGAAAATGCATCTTCTATAGGTGTAGCATTTGACGAAAATAGTATGCCAGTATATGCTCAGATTATAGGTAGTGATATAAATTATGATTTAGCAGTAATATGTATAAATACGAGTGATTTATCTAAAGAAGAATTAAATGAGATATCTATTGCAAAATTTACAGATACTTCTAGTATAGAAGTGGGAGATTATGTTATAGCAATAGGTAATGCGTTAGGTGAAGGGATATCTTCTACTTTTGGAATTATTAGTTCTATATCACAAGATATAATAACTGATAAGGGGAATTCCTTAAATGTATTACAAACGACAGCGGCTATAAACTTTGGAAATAGCGGAGGTCCTTTAATAAATTTATATGGTGAAATTATAGGTATGAATACTGCTAAAGTATCAGAAAGTGAAGTAGAGAGAATAGGATATACTATAAGCTCTAGTGAATTAATACCTGTGGTAGAAAGTATAATGAGTAATACAAAACCTGCTACTCTAGGAGTTAAGGTGACTGATACTCCAGAAAGTGATGATATATTGGGTGGAGCTTTAATAGTTGAAGTTATTAATGCTGGCTCCGCTGAGAAGGCTGGATTAAATATTGATGATATCATTACTAATATCAATAACGCACCTATATTATCAGCTAGTCAGTTGGTAATAGAAATAAAAAAATATAGCGTTGGAGATACATTGAACCTGACCATAATCAGGAATGGAAAAGTTCAACAGCTTAAAGTTAAATTAATTTAAAATTAATTTAGTTTTAAAAAACAAAACTTTTCTTAATTAAATTAGATTACAAGTTTTTAATTGATATAAATACTCCTCTCCTAGTCTTTTTAAGTAAAGGCTAACCTCAAATTCTCTTTTTATAAAAAAACACTCTTTTGTGGGATTGAGTGTTTTTTTAGCGTATGGGGTATTTGTATAAAAAATATAAAAAAACAAATAAAATTTTATTCTATATTTAATATTCTAATTTTGAAATTTGTGAATATGTATAGAGTATGTACTAAAATGTGCACTAAAACTAAAAATAAAGAAATTAATCATCGAGAGGAGCTGATACATATTTAATAATAAACTAATAATAAACTAATAAGAATATAGATTAAAATAATAGATTAACATGCTTAATAAAAATAATATAATAAAAATAATAAATTTTATGAAAGGAAAAGCTACTAAAATATAAAAATATAAAAATATAAAAAAAAAATTATATTAATATGTATTATTAATATAGATATAGATATAGATATAGGATAAAAATATATTTTTAGGTAGCAGATAATAAAATGCAGGAAGAACTAAGATTAAATAATATTACAACACTAGTAGGTAAAATAATAAGTGATTGCAAGTTTTCACACCAAATTTATGGAGAAGACTTCTATACTTTTGAAATAGAGGTTTCTAGGCTTAGTGACACTTTTGATAAATTACCAGTTACAGTCTCAGAAAGACTCCTAGATAAAAACTTATTTAAAGTTGGAGCAGTAATTCAAGTTCAAGGACAAATTCGTTCTTATAATAATTTAGTAGACCAAAGAAACCATCTTGTATTAACTATATTTGCAAAAGAGTTAAATTATATGGATTTTGACTCTAATCAAAACCCAAATTTAGTAACGTTAAACGGTTTTATTTGCAAAAAGCCTATATATAGAAAAACTCCTTTTGGACGTGAAATATGTGATATTTTGCTAGCAGTAAATCGTTCATATAATAAGTCGGACTACATACCTTGTATAATATGGGGCAGAAACGCAAAATTTGCAGATACGTTAGAAGTTTCTTCAAATATAAAGATTACAGGAAGAATGCAGAGTAGAGTTTATAGCAAAAAAATAAACGTTGAAGATGAGAATGCTACAGAGTTAGTAGAAACTATAATAGAAAAAACTGCTTATGAGATAAGCGTTTCTAAATTAGAGCTTGTAAAAAAAGATAATGGTTCAAATTTAGAGTTAAGTATATTGCCAAATAGTGGCGGTTATAGCAGTAACTTAGATGATGACGATGCAGAAGTATTAATATCTCAAGACGACAACAGCAACATAATTTTATAAAAAAATATAATAATAAACAGGGCTTAATATTTATCTATATACTTTATGTACTAGATATTTATTAAGCCTTTTATTAATTTTATTTAATAATTAAATTTAATATTTGTATTTGGATTAACTCTAAACTCTATTTTTTTTATAGTATCTGGTCTATCGAAAATAACTATTTTATCTTCTTTGAGTTTCCAAAAAGCAGTCTGGAAGTAATCTCTACCATATATATTATAACTACTAGTCGTTATTTTTAATATATTTATGTTTGTAATATCTTCTTCCAAAACGTCTATATAAAGATCCACAAAGCAGTAATCAGACTCTACTAACGAAGTAACTTGTATCTCACCCTCTGGTATATTTTCGTCAACTATAATATCTACGTTTGGAAGATAATTATGATGTATAAATATTTCATGATTTGGGTTAAAGCTATATGTATTTATATTTTCTTCGTAGTTAAAGCTTAAATAATCAGTGTAGTTTTCAAGCTCTAAGCTAAAAGCTTCCATAGTAGAAATCCCTATCCCGCTTCCCACTACCACAACCGAAGCCAAAAAGTATAAGAGTTTTGATTTATTTAACAACAAGCCTAATGCAATTAAAGTACCAAAAAATGCAATAAGTAGTCCTATTGTAGGAAACCCAGCAAAAGTTAAGATTAAGCTAAATCCAAAAAGTAGTCCTGCTAAAGTTATGCCAGTAACCACGCAAAGCTTAGATAATCTTCTAATAATTTTTAAAAGTTTTTCAAATATCCATTTAGCCACTTTAACACTCACATCTACAATCTTTTTAATTAACAGAGCAGTTTTATTAAGTATTCTTTTTATTAATATACCTATCTTCCTAAAAATATTAGGTGAGCTTGTCTCTAATTTACTTATCTCTCTTACTTCTTCGTCTGATTCAATATTACAAATATCTTCTCTAGATTTTTTAATATTCTTAAAGCTAAGTGCGTCTTTTATTTTACCCAGATTATAAAGCGTCTTATTCTTAACACTTGAAGCAAAGTAAAACTTATTTGACTTATATGTATCTAGCATTTCTTCTACAAAAACGTCTATATCTCCAAATCCTATTATAGCTTCTTCTTCGCTTTTTCCGCTCATTATATTTTCTTCTATTGTTAGCATATACTCGTTTATTATATCTATTCTCTCTACTTTATCTAGTCCTGAAAGTTTCTTATCTATTATTTTTATAAACTCTTTTTTATTCATATTCTAATCCAACTCCTTAATTATTTTTACAAATATTCTAATCATCTTGAAATTCCTTAATAAAGTTATCTACTCTTGTATGAAACTCTAACCACTCATGCTTTAAGTTTCTTGTGTGGTCTTTGCCTTTAGTAGTAATATGATAATATTTTCTTGGCGGTCCTTCGTTTGACTCTTTAAGATATGTATCAAAGTACTTTTCGTTGGTCAGCCTTTTTAAAATAGGGTATATAGTCCCCTCTGTGATGTCTATTACTTTCGAGACTTCTGTCACAAGTTCGTACCCATACATATCTTTTTTGCTTAAATTAAGCAGTATTACAAGCTCTAGCGCACCTTTTTTAAATTGAACATTCAAATTTATCACCTCTTAACTACATAATAACACAAGCTACCTTGCATTGTCAAGTACCTAATTTAATCAAGTAGTGATTTTTATATTTTTATAATCAAAAAGTTTGTGAGATTTTACTATTTAAAAATATAAAATAATTTGTTATTATAGATTTAATATAAAATTTAAGTTAATTAAGAATGGGGGTAATTTATATGAATATAAATTTAAAAAAATTAATATTTAGAGGTATAATACTTTATTGCGTCTTGTTTTCTTTTATGCATTTTATAGTATATAAACAAGTGGCTTTAGGTGCTATGTATTATTACATAGATAACGTAAATACAAGTACGACAAGAGAAAATATAGATAGTATTGAAATAATCTATGATTTTAAAATAGGTAGTCAGTATGGTATTCAAATAAAATATATTGACGAGCCTGAGCTTAATTATAGGTACACTTATTATATTAGAACACAAGAGTTAAAATTTTCTTATGCTCAAAATCAAAATCATATTGAGGTTGATGACAAATCATTGAAAAATGAGATTTATGTACATACCCATTCTGAAGATATCTTTACCGGAAATCAACATTATAAATTAAGAGTTTCAATGCCATATACACTTAGGGGTTATATATATAATTTAAGAGTTTCAATGTATGATACATTTAAAGACTATATACATAACTTATTTAACTAAAATAAAGACTACTCCTATTCGAGTAGTCTTTTATTATCTTATCTTATCTTAGTTTAGTTATCCTTATGCCAATCTACTAACTGCCACGTATATCTTTGATATCTCATACCATGTGGAAAAGTCTACTATCCCAGATTTAGGCATATTAAAAATCCCTTGAAACGTAAGGACTGCTTGCTTTGTTTGCTCCCCAAATACCCCATCTTCTTTTACTTTTGTTATGCTAGGATAGTTGTTAGATATTTTGTTAAGCTGAAATTGTATCGTCTTTACGTCATTGCTATTTGAACCTATTTCAAGGGCGTATCCTGGATAAGATGATGGCACTCCTGTAACTTTTTCGGCGTTCTCTAAAAAAATGTCATTGCCGTAATAATATCTTAAAATTTGTATAGTGCTATAGCCCTGCTCTGCTAAATTCTGCGAACCCCATTGGCTTAGCCAATTTGGACAGCTTACCCTTTGACCATCGCAATATTGAGTTAGGAGCGGTTGGCGTTGGTTAGGTCGTTTTATATAAGTCGTAAACATCTCATCTACTATAGTGCTTATATTCTTAAAAATATTCCTATCTTTTACAAAAAATTGGTCGTATTGAGTGGAATTCGTAATAGTAAAGTCTTTACCTCTACTCCTATACCATTCTGTATATACACGATTTAGCGTAAAAGAGTTAATCGCAAGGACGTTTGCTCTAATCGCCGAGTCAGCCCATGTAGAATATATTTCACTACTAGCAACGTTTTTAATATAGTCTTTATAAGGTATCCAGTAGTTATTTGCTGAATTATCATCAGGTCGACCGTCGTGAACTACTATAAATTCTGGTATAACCACTTTATCCAGCACAACAAATCCAGACTCATCTTGTATATCTTTTTGTTCTTCTTCTGGTATTTTACTAGGATAATCGCCGTATAAAGCTGGCTCTGGTATAATAACTATATTAGCAGGAGACTCTGCTAGAGCAAGCGGTATTAGGGCAATATCTTCTATCGCTATAACATCGGGGTAAATTTGCATACCCTCTATAATTTCGGATTGAAAGCCATCTGCCGTTATAACAGCGTTATAAATAGTGTAAGGCTGTGGCTGGTCTGGTGATAAAGAATAAGAAATAGGAGGTGTCTCAAGCTCTATATTACCAGTTTTACCAGCATCGTCTGTGAATATAGTAAGTATGTCCTCGCCCTCTCGACTAACAACCACTTTAGCTCCTATAAGTGGCTTAGCTATGCTTGTATCAAAGACGTTAAATACCAACATCCCCATTCCTGTTAAATCTAAATTATTATTATACATATTTTCCAATATCTACCTCCGTAATTTTATTAATAATTATTTAAATTATTATATGTATTCCAAACCATTAAAATTACTTATTTATATTTTATATATCTCTCTATATTTATTATTATTCTTAAATTTCCCCTAC
>JAWXUY010000082.1:0-7522 GCA_044425885.1 bacterium
TAACCATTTTATTATACCACCCCCCCCCCTACATCTCTCCTACCAAAACCCAAAAAATAATTAAAATATTATTATTTATATACTATCGTTTTCCCAATTATATTCTTTTTTTATAGATATTTTTATAGATATTTTTATTTCTAATCTTTATTTATCTTTTATATAATTGTAACTTTTTAACAATTTTTTTTATTATTACTACTTTTTTTTAAACTATTTGACTATTTTTATTTTTTTTTCTTGCATTTAATAAATTTAAGTTGTATACTTATATTATAGGTATCGTATTTACCTGCAGACTAAACCCAGACATTATATTTTATTTGTCATAAAAACATCGAAATTTACGGTAGGTTTTATAACAAATATCTAACATCTTAGAGTATGTTTAGTATATTTCAATTGTTTCACAGTTCAATGTATGCAATATATAAATAAATTTTGTTTAATACACTATTATAAATTTAGGAGGATTTTTTATGAACATTACAGACATCAGAATCAGAAAAATAAACAATACTAGCAACATGAAAGCAATTATTTCTGTAACTCTAAACGAAGAAATAGTTATTCATGATGTTAAAGTTATCGACGGTGACAAGGGGTTATTTATCGCTATGCCTAGCAGAAAAATAGCCTCTGGCGAATTTAAAGACATAGTTCACCCGATAAATTCTTCAGCTAGAGAAACTTTACAATATGCTATTTTAGAAAAATATAAAGAAGCTATAAACATCGAAGATAGCACTACCAATCTCAATCTCGAAAGTGATACCACTATCAAATCTATCGAATCTATCCAGTCGATGGAACCTGAATTAAGCGCTATGTAATAATTTTTAAGCTTATATTCTAATAAAAATTAAATATTTCTATAAGGACAAGTAGGCAAATAAGCTTTCTTGCCTTAGTTATGATAAAATAAAAAATTCCCTATCTGTAACCAATAAAAGGTTAAAACTAGGGAATTTTTTATTTATTATTATTTTTATTTATTATAGCTCCATCTAATACTTCAAAAAGCTCTATAATACCATCTTTATCTATATTATTACTAAAATTCTTTATTACATCTTCTACTCCTGTACACGTTATTATTACTTGCATATCCGTTATATTATTTATTAAATATTCTTGTCTAGATTTATCAAGCTCTGATAAAACATCGTCTAACAACAATATAGGTCTGATATTTTTTTCTAACTTTATTATATCTATCTCTGCTAGCTTAGTACTTAATATAGCAGTCCTTTGTTGTCCTTGAGAGCCAAAATCTTTTAAATTTACATCGTTTACATAAAAAACTATATCGTCTTTATGTGGACCATAAGAAGTAGATTTATATATAATATCTTTATCCAAGCTATTAAGCAGTTTATGTTCAAAATCCAAAGGATTTACGCTTGGTTTATATTTTATACTTAGTCTCTCTCTCTTATTAGTAATCTTAAAATGTATGTCACTCGCTATATTATCTATTTTCTTAACAAATTCTTCTCTATTATTTATTACTTTAGTTCCTACTTCAATAAGTTGTTTATCCCAGACGTATATATTATTCTTAAACTCATCAAATGCTTTTAAGTTATTAGTAACAGATTTATTTACTTTTTTTAATAACATATTCCTTTGTTTTAAAATTTTATAGTATTGTGACAAGTTATAATTATATAAATTATTTATTTGGCATAGCTCCATATCTAAGAATTTACGTCTTTCCTGTGGTGATTGTTTTACTATATTTAAATCCTCTGGCGAGAACATCACTATATTTATATTACCAAAAAGCTCTCCTATCTTCTTAATAGCTATATTATTTATCGCTATGCCCTTAGTTGTCTTACTTACTTTATATATCTTATCGTTTTGTTTATTTTTAATATTAATATTAATCTTATTTAAATAATTATTATTAATTGTTGCTGTAGCTAGCGCTATATATGCGTTATCTTCTCCAAATTTTATAAGCTCTTTATCTTTATGTGTTCTATGGCTTCTTCCAATTGCGCAGACGTATATACTCTCTAATATATTCGTTTTACCTTGAGCGTTATCGCCATAAAAAATATTTATACTCTCACCAAGAAAAAGCTCCATATGGCATATATTCCTGTAGTTCTTTAATTGCAAATTAGTAATACGCATTGATTACCGCCTTATATTTTATTATTTTATTTAGAAATCGCCCTGAAACTCCCAAAGTCTTCTATATTAATTATATCGCCGTTCCTAATTTTTCTACCTCTTTCCAAGCACATCTCTCCGTTTACAAAAACTATACCGTCTTGTATTAACATCTTTGCGTCTGAGCCTTGTCCAACTATCCTCGATAGTTTGATAATCTGTTGCAATTTAATAAATTCTGTCCCAAATTCTACTTCCTGCATATCTTTACCCATATATATATACTTCCTTCTTCTTTAATTTTTTATTTTTTTTTTAAAATTTTTTCTTATTTTTTACATCTTATTATATCTCTTTAACAACCAAAGCACAAGTATTTTTCAAAAATTTATCCCCCCTTAACTCATACTTTCTTATAAATTAATCTATTTCTTAAATCTTATCGTTAATTATTTACGTCTATCTATCAAATTTATATTATTTTTTATTATTTTTTTACAAATTTTAGTTTTTTTACAAAAAATGTTTCACGTGAAACATTTTTATGCTATAATATAAATATAATATAATATAAATATAATATATTTATAACTTTATTTTATTTTATTTTATATTATACACTATATCTAATACGCAAGTAAACTAAATTAATAAAATTACGAAAGGATTATAATCTATTATGATAAAAGACGATACTGAAGTTATAAATTTAACAAATAATATTTCTAATACCTCTACCCAAAACTCTGTCATACAAATGGATATTAATAAAATTCAACTCAATAAAAGTCAACCTAGAAAAACTTTTAATGATACAGCCATCGATGAACTGGCTATATCTATAAATAATGTTGGGATTATAAATCCTCTGATTGTTATTCCTAAAGGTAACTTTTATGAAATAATTAGTGGTGAAAGACGTTTTAGAGCTGCCAGAAAACTTAAATTAAAAAAAATACCTATACTAATAAAATCTTATGATGATTTAAGAGCATTAGAAGTTTCTCTTATAGATAATATACAGCGTGAAAATCTAAATCCTATAGAAGAAGCCCTTACTTATAAAAAGTTCCAAGAATCTTTTAACCTAAATCAAGAACAAATTGCCAATAAAGTGGGCAAAAGTAGAGTTACTATTGCAAACTGTTTAAGGCTATTAAAGCTTGATTCAAAAATACAATCTCTTATAATAGAGTCTAAGCTTTCTCAAGGTCATGCAAGAACTCTATTATCAATTAACAATCCTAAGTTACAATTAGAGATTGCTGAAAAAATAATAAATAATGACCTAAGTGTAAGAGCAGTAGAGAATCTAGTTAAAACAGTTGCTGAAAATATTAAGTTTAACCAAACTACTATTAGTAGTTGTGTTAATAGTAGTAATAATAGTAGTAGTGGTGTTAATGGCGTTAATATAACTAACATTAATACCGATAATCTAAATATAATTAAAAAGTTAGAACATGATAAATTTTATTTTAATCTTTCAAATGAGCTAAATGAAATACTTGGTACAAAAGTAACCATAAAAGACAGCAACTATAATAGAGTCAGTAATACTAGCAATAATAAAATTAAATTAACTAATAACGTTAAAGGTAAAATAGAAATAGAGTACTATTCTCAAAATGATTTAGATAGAATAGTTTGTTTATTTAAACAACTACAATAATTATTAGTTATTATTTTATAATATTACAGGGCTAAATCGCTTTTATTTAAATTTATTTAAATGTGATTTAGCCCTTTCTATTTTAACCTATGTTATTATATTATATTTAATCTTATTATATAAAACATTGACAACATATTATTAAAATATTATAATATTCTTAATTAATAATACAAGGGAGAATTTTAATAAAAAATGGATATTCAAGAAATGCAATATCAAATTAATATAGCCTTAGGTACTTCTTGTGGATTTTTATTTATTCTAGTAATCTATTTATTGGCTAAGCTATCTAGCATCAAAAAAAGAATCAGTAATTTTTTACCAGAAAAAGACAACATAAATCTAGAAGAAATGCTTGTTGAGTACATAAACAGGGTTAATCAAGTACTTGAAACGGAAGATAATATATTAAAAACAATAGAAACAAACAATCATAACACTTTCCAAACGCTTGACACAAATTCAAAAGATTTAAATAACAAGCTAGATTCAGCTATCTATAATTTAACCAGCAAAATAGATACTCTTGACAAAGATATTAACTACAAAGTAGATACTCTAAATCAAGAAATAAATAATAAAGTCGATAACATACATGATGAAACAACAAATGCTTTACAAAATGCAAACCATCGTATAGATTTAACTAATATCAAAATGGAAAACTCAGTCCAAAAGTACTCTCTAGTTAGATATAATCCTTTTGATGACGTCGGCGGTGATTTTTGTTATAGCATAGCATTTTTAGATGCTCATAATAGCGGATTTGTTTTAACAAGTATATATTCAAGAGAGGGCGGTTATGCCTATGCAAAAGAAATTATAAATGGCAATAGCACTCAAAAATTAAGCCCAGAAGAAGAAAGTTGCTTAGGACAAGCTATGTCTATACAAGTAGAAACTGTATAGTAAAAAAATAAGTTATTAATTTTCAATAACTTATTTTTTTATTTTTATTTTTATTTTAGTATTATTTACATAGTTTTTATTAAAATTGTTTCATGTGAAACATTATTTATTTCTATTATTATTTATTTCTATTATTCTACACTAACTAATTTTACGCATATACAAAAAATCTCCATAGCTACCTTTAAATCTTCTTCTCCTAAAAACGATGGTGCTATTCTAATATTATTGTCATTAGGGTCTAACATATGTGGATATGTACTTCCTGCTGGAGTTAATATTAATCCTGCGTCATAGCACTTCTTAACTACTTTCTTTGCAAAACCATCTTGAGTGTAGACGCATACAAAATATCCTCCTTTTGGTCTGTTCCATTTTAAAAACTCTGTTCCGCCTAATTCTTGTTCTAGAGTATTTAGAACTATGTCAAACTTAGGTCTTAAAATATCTGCGTGTTTCTTCATGTGATTTAAAGTATCTTCTTTGTTTTTTAAAAGCTTTGTAATCCTGTGCTGATTAACTTTGTCGTGACCTATTGTTTGCTTAGACATATGCGACTTTATATAATTAAGTGTATCTTGTCCGCTCGCCAACATGCTAATCCCTGCCCCTGAAAAAGTTATCTTAGACGTAGAGAAGAAATATATTAAAGAGTTTAGATTATTAAACTTCTCACAAGCTCTAAATAAATTATAATTATTTTCTTCTTGATTTTCTTGATTTTCTTGATTTTCTTGATATATAACATGTACTGCATAGGCATCATCACAAAAAATCTTAAAGTCTTTTGCTTTTGGCTTTAAATTAGCTAAACGATCAAGAGTTTCTCTGTTGTAAGTAACGCCTGTAGGATTTGAATGATTTGGCACGCATATAATACCTTTAATAGTTTCATCTTTTGAAACTAACTCCTCTACTAGCTCAATATCAATAGAGTCTTCATAAGTTTGTATGCTAATCATTTTTATATTAAACTCCTCTAATATATCAAAATGCCTATCGTACCCCGGAACGGGACACAAGAATTTAATCTCTTTGTAGTTTTTCCAAGCTTTATTATCTTTGTCGTCAAACATGAAGTACCTAATAATACAATCATAAATCATGTTAAGAGCAGAGTTACCGCCTACTATAATATTTTCTTTTGGTATATTTAATATATCTTCAAATAATACTTTTGTTTCTGGTAGACCGTCTAAAACTCCATAATTTCTCACATCTAAACCGATCTCCGTTATAAACTCTTTTATTTCAAACAGTCCATTAGATAAATCTAACTGCTCTTTAGCTGGTCTACCCCTTGAAATATCTAGTACTCCATTTTGACTTGTCTTAATAATTTCTAATCGTGCTTGTAGTTTATTCTTGAAAGTACATAGCTCTTGTTCCGAATTTAAATTATTACTCATAAAAAATTCCTCCTTTAAAACATAATAAAATATTTTTATTTTATTTTATTATATAATAAAATAAATAATTTTTATACTTATTTTTTTAAAAATTATTAATTAATATACTCGCTTAGGATTTTATAGTCTTGCTTGTGTAGAGCTTTGTTGATAGAAATAGAAATTATACGTGCTAATCTATTCACTACCTCATCAACTTCTTTCGGTGTTACGAATAGATTTTCTATATCGGAATTGTCTTCATTATTTAGCGCTTCTTCTATTAAGTTATACTTTTCTTCTTTATCTAAGCTTTTAAGCATTTTATAAAATTCCTCTCCGCTATCTATCTTATCATCTCCTATATTTTCTTCCTCTCTATCTTCGTTCTCAACTTCTATATAACTTATAAGATTATCTATTAATAAGTCTAGAGTGTCATTTACTAAAGTCGCTATACCCACTACTGTCGGAACTCCTATTGCTATAACTGGCACTCCCAACGTCTCTTTATTTAGCTGTTTTCTATTATTTCCCATTCCTGCTCCTGGTGATATCCCTGTGTCTGTCATCTGAATAGTTGAGTTAATTCGTGAGGTTTTTCTGGTAGCAAGAGCGTCTATCGCTATAACTAAATTTGGCTTTGTCTTCTCCACTACTCCTTTTACTATCTCAGCTGTCTCTATCCCTGTCGTACCCATAACCCCAGTCGATATAGCACTAACGTAAGAAATATTTTTAAATATATTATTATTTTTATTATTTTTAATATGCCTTGTTATTAGTATTTTAGATATTACTTTCGGTCCTAATGCGTCTGGTGTTACGCTTTGGTTTCCTAGACCAACCAGCAACACATCTAAGTTATTTTTATTGCTCAAATTATTTAAATCTATTAGTTTTATTATCTCTCTACTAAGTATATCTATTATATTGTCGTGTACTTCTGGATTATGTTCCTTTATTATAGGGCTTTCAAGCGTTACATAGTTGCCTATTGGTCTACGCATATTTCTCTCGCCTATCGAATTAATTATTTTAATACTCGTCATATCTATATTATTCTCTTTATTATACTTACTTATCTCTACCCCTTCTATATTATTATTTATATTACTCGTCAAAGTTTCTGCAACCTCAATTGCTAAGTCCGTCTTGATAGAATAGCTCATAAATTCCTCCTTAAATTCCTTAAATCTTTTTATTTTTTTTAATTTTTAACTTGACTTACTTGAATTTTTGAATTAAAATATAATGGTGTTTAAAATTCCGATATAATTATAAGGCTAATCTACTTATATTTTATATGGACCGTCCTACAATATTTTACCCTCTAATATTATATTGTAAAATATATAACAAATTATACGTATATTAATATTAATATTAAATTTAATATATAAAATATAAAATATAAAATAAATAA
>JAWXUY010000083.1:0-7522 GCA_044425885.1 bacterium
AATCTTTCTACTGGTATTACAGAAATTAATAATTACTTATTTGATGGTTGTAGTAGTTTAAAAGAAATAAATATACCAAGCAAGGTAACTACTATAGGTAATTATGCTTTTCAAGATTGTTATGTTCTTGAAAGCTTAGAGCTTCCTACTCTTATGTCTTCAATTGGTAAATATGCTTTTAAAAACTGCAAAAACTTTGAGACTATTTCTATCCCAACAGGAATAACTACTATAGGTCAAGAAACTTTTTCTGGGTGTTCTAAGTTGGAATCTATTTTTATACCTAAAAGTGTAACAACTATATATATATCTAGCGCTTATAGCTTCCGCAATTCCAGCAATGTTAATGCTTTTTATGGCTGTACATCTCTAAAAAATATATTCTATGAGGGAATAGCATCTCAATGGACAGATATAAGTGGATATACTCAAGATAGGATATCAGGAGCTACTAAATATTATGAATATGATGGACTTCCAGATTTGAGCAAATGGTCAACAACAACTACAACAGAAAGCACTACAAAAAGTACTACAGAAAGTACTACAGAAACTACTACAAAAGCTACTACTACAACTCAAACTACTACAGAAGAGCCAGAACAAACTATTGATTGGTATACTGTTAGCGGAGTAAGTGGCGGACAGCTTGAATTTGATACTGAAACTGGAATGATTACTGGGGTAAATGGTAATATTACTATTGCGAATATACCAAGTAAAATAGACGGCGTAACTGTAGTAGGTATAGATGTTGGGGCTTTTTATGAGTGTACTTCTTTAACTAGTGTTACTATTCCAGATACAGTAGAAATTATTGAGTCTTATGCTTTCTATAAGTGTACAAAGCTTGTAGATATAACTATTCCAGATAGCGTTGAAGAGATAGGAGATTATGCTTTTTATGGCTGTAGTAAATTGTCTAAAGTCTACTATAGTTCTAGTGAGTCAAACTGGAAAAAAATAGATATAGGTGGCTCAAACTCACCACTGGAAAACGCATCTATATATTATAATGGTGCTACAGAGGACTCAAAAATTACTCTTAAAAGCGCTACTCAATATGGTTTCTACAATGAGAAATTAACGAATATATCATCAAGTAGTGTAGACCTTTCAAGCGGTAGCTTACCAGATGGGATAGGGGTTTATAGTGATGGTAAAGTTTATGGAATTCCTACAGAGAGTGGTACTTTTGAATTTTCAATCAATGACGGTGGGACAGAAAGAGAATACCTGCTTGTAGTTGAAAAAGCTACTTCTACATCTGTAGAGGAAAATAATACTTATGAAGTAACTGAAAAGCTCCCAACTATTACATCTAATACAGAGAATTATTCGCTTACAATTAATAGAGCAAGCGGATACTTCCTAGAGCTATACGTGAATGGTAATAGACTCGTTAAAGACGTAGACTATAAAATATCACATACTACTGTATCAGGCTCTAATGCCACTAATATAACTATATATTCTTCTTACCTAAGCACATTGCCTAAAGGAGAAAATATAGTAACAGCGGTATTTAATACAGATTCTAAAAGCAATTCTAACAATTATGGAGATGACTCTACAGGTTCTTCTTCACAACTATTCGATAAAGAGAGTGAACAAGTAGAAGGTTCAACAATGCCATTTAAAGATGTTTATAAAAATAGTAGCTACTACGATACACTTGACTATTTATATAAAAGAGGTATCTTCAAAGGGACTGCGGAGGACGAATTCTCACCAAATGATGAAATGACAAGAGCTATGCTAGTAGTAACTTTATATAGAATGGAAGGAGAGCCTTCGGCTACTACAACTCCTTTTAAAGATGTTAAGCTTACAGACTGGTATGGAAAAGCTGTTTCTTGGGCAAAAAGTAATGATATAGTAAATGGTATTAATGATACAACGTTTTCTCCAGATGACTTATTAACAAGAGAGCAAATGGCTAGTATTATAGACCGTTATTGTACTTATAAAAAACAAGAAGTTCCAGCTAATACAAGTAAAAATGTTTCAGATATTGATGATGTATATGAATATGCTAAAATATCAGTTAAAACAATGTATCAAGGTGGGGTTTTAAATAGTGATTCACAAAATAACTTTAACCCTAAAGATTACACAACTAGAGCAGATGCTGCTTATATATTAGGAAACTTCTTACTTAAATCATAATTAAATTAAAATAACTAAATAAATCCAAAACAAAAACAATAATGAGTATTTATTAATATAAATAGCTATACACATATAAGAAACCGCCTTGATTTATAGGCGGTTTTTTTGTGTGTAAAATATTTATGAAAATTTTATTAATTATCCATTGATTTTATTGTATTAATATGGTATAGTTAGTATAAATTAGTAGTATATACTAATAAATAATTTAATAAAGGAGAAATTTTATAATGAAAAAGAATTTAAAAATCAATACTACCATACTTTTAGCTAGCACTATGATAGTTACTGGTAGTTTTTCGGGTGGGACAATGGATTTAGCTAGCTCTGTTGTATCGTCTGTAGGTAGTATTTTTGAGCCTTTGGAGGTTTATGCTAATACTTCACAAGTAAAAGTTGGAAATTTTGTGCTTGAATTTGATAGCTCAACTGGTGAAATTACTAATTGTGTTTCTGGTGAGGGTGCTTTAAATATACCTGAAAAAATAAATGGAGTGACAGTTAAGACAATAGGAGATAATGCGTTTAGTTACTGTAGTGGACTTACTTCTATAACTATACCTAATAGTGTTACTTCAATAGGTAATTTTGCGTTTAATAGCTGTGGTGGACTTACTTCTATAACTATCCCTAATAGTGTTACTTCGATAGGATATTCTGCGTTTTCTGGGTGTTATGGACTTACTTCTATAACTATCCCTAATAGTGTTACTTCAATAGGAGATAATGCGTTTAGTTACTGTAGTGGACTTACTTCTATTACTATACCTAATAGCGTTACTTCAATAGGAGATGGTGCATTTAGTTACTGTAACGGAATCACTTCTATTAATGTAGCGAGTGGTAATCCTAATTATATTTCTACAGATGGGATTTTATTTAGTAAAGATTTAAAAACTTTAGTAGCTTATCCAAATGGAAAATATGGAGATTATAATATCCCTAATAGCGTTACTTCAATAGGAAATTCTGCGTTTTTGTATTGTAGTGGACTTACTTCTATAACTATCCCTAATAGCGTTACTTCGATAGGGGATTTTGCGTTTAGTTGGTGTGAAGGACTTACTTCTATTTCTATCCCTAATAGTGTTACTTCAATAGGAGATTCTGCGTTTATTTACTGTAGTGGACTTACTTCTATTACTATACCTAATAGTGTTACTTCAATAGGATATGGTGCGTTTGGTGGCTGTTTTGGGCTTACTTCTATTTCTATCCCTGATAGCGTTACTTCAATAGGAAATAATATGTTTTATAGCTGTTTTGGGCTTACTTCTATTAATGTAGATGGTGGTAATCCTAATTATACTTCTATAGATGGGGTTTTATTCAGTAAAGACTCAAAAACTTTAATTGTTTGTCCAGCTGGAAAAACAGGAGCTTATACTATACCTAATAGCGTTACTTCAATAGGAGATTCTGCGTTTAGTGGCTGTAGTGGACTTACTTCTATTAATATCCCTAATAGCGTTACTTCAATAGGAAATTTTGCGTTTTCTGACTGTTCAGGACTTACTTCTATTGATATCCCTAATAGTGTTACTTCGATAAGGGAGTGTGCGTTTTGGTATTGTACTGGACTTACTTCTATTAATATCCCTAATAGTGTTACTTCAATAGGAAATCTGGCGTTTTATGAGTGTAGTGAATTAAAAGATATATATTATTCAGGCTCTCAATCACAATGGAATTCAATTGATAAATCTGAAGCTCAAATACCTGAAAATGCAACTATCCACTACAACTCAAATAACAATAATAATAATAATAATAATAATAATAATAATAACAACAACTCTAGCCTACCTTTTAATGATGTCAGCTCAAGCGCAAATTATTATGAAGCCCTTAAATACCTAGTAGATAAAGGCGTTATAAATGGGACAACTGACACTACTTTCTCTCCTAATGACATTATGACTAGAGCGACTTTAGTTGTTATGCTTTATCGTATGGAAGGCTCTCCAGCCACTGTTCCAGTTACTTTTACAGACGTTCCAAGCGGTTCTTGGTATGCTAGCGCTATAGCTTGGGCTAAAAATCTTGGATTAGTAAATGGGACAGGAGATGGCTCAACTTTCTCGCCAGATGATGCTCTTACTAAAGAGCAGGTAGTAGCTATAATAGATAGATATTACACAAGTAAAAGCTACAACCTAAATACTACTAAGTCAGGGACTATATCGGACTTAAGCAAAGCATCTAGTTGGGCAAGCGACTCTGTAAATAAGATGTACCAAATAGATATCTTAAACACGGACTCAAGCAATAATTTTAATCCAACGTCTAAAGCTACAAGAAGCGATGTAGCTTATATGTTAGGTAATTTATTATTAAAAATTAATTAAAATTAAAATTAAAATCCAAAACAAAAACAACACCTATAATCTAGGTGTTGTTTTTTAGTTGTTAATTTATTAAAATACTAGCCTTTTAATACAAAATCACTTACTGTTCTGTACATTATGTCAGCTTGGTTAGATAATTCTTCTGATGAAGATGCTAACTCCTCGCTATTTGCAGTATTTCTGTGAGTTACATTAGAGATAGTACTTACTTCGCTTGTAACTTCTTGTAATGAATTACCTTGCTCAACTGATAAAGTTTTAACTTTGTCGATTATAGTAGTTACTTCATCTATTTGTTCAACTATTTTGTCTAAAGACTCTGAAGTTTCGTTTGCAATTTTAGACCCTTCAGCCACTTTTGAAACTGTGCTCTCGATTAGCTCAGTCGTTTCTTTGGCTGCTTGTTGACTTCTTCCAGCAAGACTTCTAACTTCTTCCGCAACAACGGCAAAACCTTTACCATGTTCTCCAGCTCTAGCAGCCTCAACAGCAGCGTTAAGAGCAAGAATGTTAGTTTGGAATGCGATATCGTCGATTACTTTAATTATGTTAGAAATGCTGTTAGATGCAACATTTATTTCTTCCATAGCATTTAACATAGTTTCCATTTGATTTGAGCCAGTATTAGCATTAGTTTTAGTTTCTATTGATAACGCACTAGCAGTTTGAGAATTTTCTTGATTTTCTTCCGCTTGTTCGTTGATAGATTTAATATTAGCTATTAATAACTCAACTGAGCCAGATTGCTCTGTAGAGCCTTCTGCTAAGTCCATACTAGTATCTGAAATTTGTTTAACTCCAAGAGAAACTTGTTCAGAAGTAGTTATAATGTCTTTTATAAGAAGTGTTAAATTGCTTATTATAAATTCGATAGAAGTTTCGATTTTTTCAAAATCCCCTACATAATTTTGTTCCATTTGTACGTTAAAGTTTTTGTTTGCCATCTCGTTTAATATAAACGAAATTTCATCTATGTAAGAATTCATTGTGCTTGAAGTTGAGTTAGCAACTGTTTGGATATCTCCGAATATACCTTCATAATTTTTTGTACTTTGGTATGTGAAGTTACCTTTTGAAAACTCATCAAAAACAATTTGCATATCTTCAAGTGGCTCTTTAACACATTCTAATAAGTCCGATAAGCCGTTACACATAATAAGCCAATCTCCAGTAAATCCATCAGTATCTACTTTCTTATTTAATCTACCGCCTTTAACCTCACCTACTATATTTAATATTTTTTCTGTGAAATCATTTAAAGATTTACTAACAACTCTTAAAGCAATTGAACCTTTTTGTTTATCACCTGGAAGATCTGTAACTTGAATATTAAAGTTACCATTGCTGAAATTATCTAAAGCATTTATCATATCTTTATTTTCGTTAATTAAACTTCCAACTGTGTTATTAATACTTGAAACAACGTTTTTGAATTCTCCTTCATAACGACCTGCATTTATTTCATATGAAGTTAAATTACCTTTGTCAAGCTCTTTAGCCATGCTAGCAATGTCATTTGTGATAGATATAACAGATTTAGCCATTAAAGCCATCTCGTTAGATAATTCACAAATTTCGTTATTACCTTCCATTTGGATATTAACATGAAGATTACCTTTAGCTAATTGCGCTGATTTTTCTTGTAATTCTGATAAAGAACCTCTTATACTTTTTGATACCATCATCATTATAGCAGCTGTGATAATAGTGATAGCAACACATAAAATAATAAGAATTGTTTGAGAAGCAATAACATCTGCTTTAATGCCTTCAATCATTTCACTAAATAATACAGTAGTTTGTTCATTTACAGTAGAAATATGTTCAAATATTTCATCACCATATTGAAGAATTTCATTGAAAACTTCATCGTTTGAGATATATCCACCGCTTCTTAAAACTTGAGCGTAGTTTATAAGTATATCTGCATGAGTTTCTCTGGCAATTTTAGTTTTTTCAAGAGTTGCAGTAACTTCAGCCTTTCCAGCATCTGAAAGAGTAGATTCAGCTACAAGTTTTTTAGATAACTCTATGTTTGTTTGAACAGCAGCAGTATATTTTTCAAAGTTGCTATACTGCGTATCATCAATACCGTCCATAAGTACAAGTCTAACACAAGCAAGTCTAAGACCTGTAGCAGCTTCTGACATTGCTAAGCCAGCCGTAGCTATATCATCATTAGAGTAAAATACATGATAATAATCTTCATCTACTTTACTCATAGTATTAATACTATTAACGCCTATGATACAAAGTCCAAGAACTATAAACAGTATTTGAATTGTAAAAATTTTACTAAGTTTGATATTTTTCATATTTTTTTTTCAAAACCTTAATTTATTAAAAACAGCTTAATAAATTCCCTTCATAAATTTTAATAAATTCTCTTATCGAAACTCCCATAACTATAGTAATTATAGGTTCTTAGTTACTAAATAATAAATAATATTAATTAATTTTCCTAAGATTTTAATACCAAAAGTTTATTTAAACTTATTAATGGCATATATGCGTTCGTTTCAATACGCTTACTTATTATAACATACAAAACAATTATTGGCAAGTTTTTTTAAAACTTAATCTAGATATTAAATAAGTGAGTTTTTTACTCTATTATATCACTATTTGCAATATAATTATTTTATTGTTTAAATATGTTATAAAATAATATATATTAAAGTACGTGTTAATTTTTTAAATTCCCCTAATCATCTCCAATCCCCAAAAAATAATTATTTAACTAACTTACTGAATTTCTTATGAGTAAAGTCATAAGATTTTAAGAGGTAAAATACCTCTATATTAAGAAGTTTATTAGTTCCTAGCTAATATTATTCTTATAGGCGCTTCAGTCCACCTTGAGAGCATAAGGCACTATCTAGTGTCTATAACTTTGCGTTTATTATTTAAGTTATAACAAAATAAAATTATGAAATAACTTAAACAAATTATAAAAAATATATGTCTTATATATTGTATAACTTTTTATGGAAAAAGTCAAT
>JAWXUY010000084.1:0-7424 GCA_044425885.1 bacterium
GATAATAAATCCTAACGCTTTAAAATTTTCAAATGTAGATGATTTATTTAAGGAGCTTGACTCATAATGAAATATGAAATTCAAAGAACAACACAATTAAAAAAAGATTATAAATTATCTGTTAAGAGAGGGTTAAATATAGATAAATTAAAATCAATAATTGTTAAATTAGCATCGGGGGAAAGCTTGCCTATTGAAAATAAAGACCATAATTTGATTAATTCAAATAATTATAAACCGCCTCACTACTCTTTGCCGTCATACCCTTCACTTGCTTTAACTCGTCTACAGAAGCTTTTTTAATATTGCTTATAGAACCAAAATGCTGTAATAACGCCACTTTTCTTTTCTGTCCTATTCCCTCTATTTGATCAAGAATAGACGTTATTACGGCTTTTTCACGTGCTTTTCTGTGGTACTCCAGCGCAAACCTATGCGCCTCATCTTGTATTCTCGTCACAAGCTTAAAGCCCTCACTACTTCTTTTAAGCTCAACTTCTTGATTTTTAAATAATAGCCCCCTCGTGTTGTGGTTGTCATCTTTTACCATTCCACACACTAGTATATCTACTAAGCCTATTTCTTTTAATGCCTTAATAACTGCGTTTACTTGAGCAGTCCCACCATCTATAAAAATTATATCTGGTAACTTACTAAAACTAGTGTTGTTGTTTAAATAATTTTCAAAACGCCTACTTATAACCTCTCTCATACTCGCAACGTCATTTGCCCCTCTAACTGTTTTAATCTTAAACTTCCTGTAGTCTGTTCTTAGAGGCTTGCCATCCTCAAATACTACCATACTACCTACAGACTGAACGCCTTGCGTATTAGAAATATCGTAAGCTTCTATACGCTTTAGAGTAGTTTTTAAGTCAAGCGCTTTTGCTATCTCCTCCACTGCTCCTATCGTCCTATTATGCTCTCTCTTTAGCTGTTCGCCGAACTTATCCAGCATTATAACGGCATTTTGATATGCCATATCCACAAGTTTATACTTCTCACCTTTCTTAGGCACTACTATACTTACTTTTTGCTCTTTTATTGCTGATAGCCAGCCCTCTATATTTTCTTTATCTTCTATATCTTCTTGTACTAGTATGACCTTTGGTATAAACGCAGTCCCCGAGTAAAGCTGTTTTACAAAATCTTCCAATAACTCATTTCTTTCTAAATGCTCTGTATTACTTATTATAAAATGCTCTCTACCTGTTATCTTTCCTCCTCTCACAAAAAACACTTGAAATACAACTTCTCCAAATGCTCTCGCAAATCCTATAACATCTTTATCTTGTGTATCTTGATTTTTGGCATTGTCTAGTAGCTGATTTTGATTTAATTTCTTCAGCGCAAACATCTTATCCCTTACTTCTCTCGCTTTCTCAAACTCCAGCTCCTCCGACAATCTATTCATCTCTAGCTCTAAACCCTTTATAATCTCCGTGTCCCTACCCATAAATAAGTCTATTATTTGCTTTATCTTTTTATTATACGCTACTTTGTCTACTTCTCCTGTGCATGGTGCTTCGCATTTCCCTATCTGATAATTTAAACATGGTCTTGTCTTATTAATATCTCTTGGAAAACTCAAGCTACACGTTCTTATTTTAAATATATCGTGTATAACTTCTAGAGTTTGAGTTATATTTATGTTGTTGGTATGAGGCGTATAAGGTCCAAAGTACTTCGCTTTATCCGCCTTGAATTCTCTGGTTATATATATTTTAGGGTACATATCATTTGTATTTATCTTAACATATGGATACGTCTTATCATCTTTAAGCCTTATATTATATTTGGGAGAGTGCTTTTTGATAAGAGTGTTTTCTAGTATTAATGCGTCTATCTCACTAGCAGTTATAATATACTCAAAACGTTTAATCTTTTTTATCATATACGTATTTTTGATATTATTATTATTATTATTTTTATTAAAATACTGCCTAACTCTATTCTTTAAATTCTTTGCTTTGCCGATATATATTATATAATCTAGCTCGTCAAACATAATATAAACACCTGAACTTGTTGGAATATTCTTTAACTCCTCTGTTATATCAAAGCTATTCACTTCACTCATATAAATCACTTCCCTAAAATTATTATTTATATTTCATTAATTTCCTTGCTATTAACACGCAAGCCAAGCTTATCGCCAAGCCGTCTGATATAGGTATTATAAGCCAGACACCTGTTAGACTATTTACTATTTTTGGAACTATATATGTAAGAGGTATTAAAAATATAAACTGTCTTGTAGAGCCTAATATTAAGGCCGTCTTACCGCTTCCTGTAGCCTGAAAAAGCGCTATAGCTACTACATAAATAGATAGCATTGGCAACATAAATATATAATACTTAAACCCCTCTACTGCTATAGGCATAGTCGGCGAGTCCTCTGGTATAAACATTGATATTGCAAACTCTGGAAACATATTCATTAGTAGACAAACGCAACTCGTAAACGTAAATGCTATACCAACGCTCTTGAAAAATGCTTCTCTAACTCTTTCTTTTTTATTTGCTCCATGATTAAATCCTATAATCGGTTGGAGTCCTTGTTGCATACCCATTAAAGGCATAATCGCAAGAGTCCCTAAACTATTTATAGCACCCATCGACGTTATAGCTGCATCTCCGCCATAAAATGCCAGCGACTTATTTAATAATGCCGAAGAAAAGCTTACCCCTACTGAGTTTATAAAATTAAATGACCCTATAGAAAGTATCTGCGTGATAATACCAAAATCTAGCTTTAAATTTTCTTTTTTAAGCTTTAGCTTACTGTTACCACTTAAAAAATGCTTCGCCGATATACAAAATCCTATTGCCTGCCCTAAAACTGTCGCTAAAGCCGCTCCAAAAGTTCCCATTCCAACAATCACTATAAATATATAATCAAATATTATATTGCTTATCGCCGCTGTTATCATACAAGCCATCGCTATCTTTGGCTTGGACTCCGCTCTAAGAAGTGAGCTTAACACAAAAGATGTAAGCTGAAATGGTATTCCAAAAAGCAATACTCTAAAATATATCTTCGCTTGCTCAAATATATTTCCTGTAGCTCCTGCCAAATAAAGCATCTCGTCCAAGAAAAATATACCTGCCAGTATCCCCACTATACACACTATCGCAATCATCATAAGCATATTCCCGAATACTTTTTGCGCCGTATCCTCATCTTTCTCTCCAAACTTAATCGAAACAAGCGCCGCTCCTCCTACTCCTGTAACGCTCGCAAAAGCAAAGTAAAACATCATAATCGGAAATGCTACAACAAGTCCCCCAAGTGCGTCTTCGCCAACATAATTCCCTATAAACATTCTATCTACCATATTATAAATAGAGTTTACTATCATTCCTACAACCGCTGGAATAGAAAATTTAAAAATAAGTTTGAAAATATTATCCGTTTCTAGTTCGTTTAAATTATTATCATCATTAATACTACTACTATTATTATCCAACCAAATATCCTCCCTTTTATTTTTTCCTTAAACTTTAAATTTATTCTACAAACATATTAATTATAACACACTCTCTTATTATTTTGCAAATTTTTTTTATAAATAGATTTACAGTATATATATATTTGTGATATAATACGATTAAAATAAATTTAATTTAGATGGGAGTTGGTAGTTATTTTAATGGATATTCAAGTACAAGAAGAATTAGATATTATTGTAGATAAAATAAAATGTACGGTTAAAACAGAAAAAATATATCTATTTGGTTCATTTGCAAATGGTTCACCAAGAGAAGATAGTGATTTTGATATTTATGTATTGTTAGATAAAATTGAGGAACGTCCAATTAAATCAATACAAAAAATATATAAGTCATTGTATAAGTTAAATATCCGTCCAATTGATATATTAGCTAATTATACAGATATATTTTTAAAAACTGCGGAAGATATTACTTTAGAAAAGAATATATTAGAAAAAGGTGTAATAATATATGAAAGAAATAACTAAAGAATGGGTTAGGCTTGCCACTGCTGATATGATGTCTGCAAAACACTTGTTAACTTTATATCCTTTGAGTTTAGAAGTAATTTGTTATTTATGTTCACAATGTTCTGAAAAAATGTTAAAAGCTTTTCTAGTTGAAAATGAACAAGCTCCACCTCGAATACACGATTTAACGCATTTAAATAAGTTATGCGTTGAAATTAATGAAAAATTTGAATTTTTGAACGACCAATGTACTAATTTAATGCCGTATGGTGTTCATGTACGTTACCCTAATAATCTTGAACTTATTGAAGATGATATGAGATTAGCTATTATTGATGCTGAAAATATATTTAATTTTGTAAGTAATATACTAAAATAATAAAATAGCTGATACACTATAATTTGTGGGTTAGCTATTTTTTTTACTCATTTGCCATATCCTCTAAATCATCAATAGTTTTAATAACAACATGACCTTCTTCCATTTGTTTAATAGATTTTTTTAATGCATTTATATTACTTTTAGAATAAAATGGGTCTACGCACACATCAAAAGGTATACGCTTTTCTTTTGCAACTTTTGTAGCAAAAATATTAAAAGCTGTTGACATATTCATACCCATTTCATTACAAGCTTTTTCCATTTCTTTTTTAAGATCGTCATCCATACGAAAATTAACCATTGTTTTAGCCATAAAATCACCTCTTTTATAATAATATAGAATAGTATAACAAATTGTAAAGAAAATATCAATGTATTGATTTACTTTAGTAACAAAAACCTACAAAAACTCCCCAACCTATTTACAATACTACCACAATATGGTATAATTGAGAAAGAGTTAAGGAGTAGTTAGCCTGTACCCCACTTTAGTAACTTGAAAGGGGGGGTGAGCTTATGTCAGATTTTGAAATATTTCAAATATTTATAAGCATTCTTATGCTTATCGAAATCGTTCGACAAGGCAACGGCAGAAAATAACTACTACACTGAAAAGTTAGTTATTTTCTTTTTAATTTAATATTTAATAAAAAGTATAGGCTAATTATTCAAGAAACTTAGCTTTAGGGCGTTAATACTAGTAATATTAACGTCTTTTTTTAATTAACCATTTGAATATATTCTACCACACTTCTACGCTTTTGTCAATATGAAAATTGTAACAAACACAACATCCAAAAAAACCACCTACATTTCTGCGATGGTTTTTTTTGTATAGCATTTTAACAATAATACTATAATTTTAGATTAAAAATATATGATTAAAACAATAAATTAACTAACTTCTTTATTTCTTTGCTTCTTTTTGCACTGCTTTTTCTTTATGTATTATGCTTTATTAATATTAGCCTAATAACTGAGTGATACTTTGTGGCGCTTGATTTGCTTGAGCAAGCATTGAAGTTGCTGCTTGTTGAAGTACGTTTGCACTTGTTAAGTTCATCATTTCTTCTGCCATATCAGCATCTTCTATACGTGAATTTGCTGCTTGTAAGTTTTCGCTTGAAATATCAAGACCATTTTTTGTGTACTCAAGTCTGTTTTGCACAGCCCCAAGCGCTGCTCTTTGAGAAGTTACATTTGAAAGAGCAAAGTCAATAGTGTTAAGAGTTTGAGAATAATCGAAACCGTCTGAGCTTATTAAAGATGAGTCAGATGTATAAGTCCCACTACCAGTAAGGTAACTAACACTATCACCATCTGTATTTTTAATCATCCCATTACTATCTGCATTCATGCCAGTAAATCCAGCTGACCCCATACATGTATATAACCCAGCAGCATCACTAAATGTATTATTAAGATTCTCACCAGCCGGTGTTGATGAATTATATGTAAAAGTTGTACCATTTACAAGAACTGTCTCACCGTCTTTCATTTTAGAAGGGTCTACTACTATAATTCCAGCATGAGCATTGTCTACTAGCGCTCCACTCACTGTCAGAATCTCTGTGTCATCAGTATATTCAGGAGCTTCATAGTCGTTATCAGTTATCTCTACTTCATCTCCATCATCTTCAACAAAACCTTTTATTGCTGGAACAAAAGATATATTATTTCCACTTTCTGGTAAAGTTCCTAAACTAGAACATAATCCAGAAGTCATAGTTATAGTTAATTCAGCTCCACTTGAACTAACACTAAACATTTCTTGACCATATTCATCTCTACCAAGTGCCGCAGCCACTCTAGAAGCTATATCAGTCCCACTTCCGTCAGAACCAGTTAAATCTACAAAAGTAGAAACAGTTTGACTATTCCCTGTTTGGTCTTTGAATGTAAATGAATAATTAAATCCACCTTGCGTTGCTGTACCAGTTTGATCCTCCTCTATTAAGTCATCAAATGAAATTTTCATTTCTAATGGATCAGATGATATATATCTTATACCAGCCGAAGTAGATTGTACTAATTGATTATCATTAAGTACTTGCTCTGTTATACCAAAAGCTGATTTAATATCAGTCGCCCCAATACCATCTACCGTCATACTACCAATTCCTAATTCTAAAGATTGACCTGCATTAGCCCCAATTTGGAAATATCCTTGGAAAGAACCATCATTAAGTTTCATACCATTGAATTCTGTTCTTTCTGAAATTGAATCGATTTCAGTCATAAGAGCCGCAACCTCCTCAGCAAGTTTTACCCTGTCTGAATCTTGATTAGTATCATTCGCTGACTGAACTGTAAGCTCTCTAATTCTTGTAAGCATATTGTTTACTTCCGCTAAAGCACCTTCAGCAGTTTGAATTAAACTTGTAGCATCTTCTGAATTTTTAGAAGCCATATCTAAACCTACGATTTGAGACTTCATTTTTTCTGAGATTGCTAAACCAGCAGCATCATCAGCGGCTGTATTAATTCTTTTACCTGATGAAAGTCTTGCATTTGCTTGCGCTTGTCTGTTACCAACTGTTGCTAAATTTCTATGTGATGTTAAAGCCATCACGTTTGTATTAATTACTGTATTACTAGCCATAATTAATGACCTCCCTTAGAATTATAAAATATTTTATGTTATTTCATAGTAAGCACTCCACGTGGCAATCCATTTGCCGAAAGTACGCATAAACTATCAATAATTTGATAAGTTAATTGCCTTACTAAATATTATATCGACCTAAATTTTTAAAACATTAGCTTTTTTTATAAAAAATTTTATTTTTTTTACAAAAGATTTTAAAGGAAAAATATTTTCAGAAAAATCACTATTATTTTAACTTGTTAAGGAGTTTGATATAATTGGTATTATACACTAATTTAAAATTAAATGCAAGTATTTTTTTTGATTTTTTTAGAATTTCACTAGAAATTCATAAAACTTTATCATAGAACTTTAGTAACTTGAAAGGGGGGGTGAGCTTATGTCAGATTTTGAAATATTTCAAATATTTATAAGCATTCTTATGCTTATCGAAATCGTTCGACAAGGCAACGGCAGAAAATAACTACTA
>JAWXUY010000085.1:0-7381 GCA_044425885.1 bacterium
ATTATAAAAAAAACAGTCAAACACCAAATATATTAAGACACATCATAGTTCCTAATTTCACCAGTATAAATAATTTCAAAATCTTCTTCTAACTGAACAAGCTTTAAAAAATCGTGTGGACGTACTAGAGTGTCTGGCTTATCTAATAGATTTATATCCGAAGAATTTAAAACTTCTGACACGAACTGCGCACAGAAATACTTATTTTTTCTTTTTCTGTCTATCCCTAAATAGCAGTAAACAAGCCCAAGAGCGTTAAAAGTGTACTGCTCTCTTTGGTGTTTAAATACCTCTATATTGTCGATTAACTTTTTGTACTGCTCACCTGAAACTGGCACTTTTATAACCGCTATCTTAGACGTATTAAACTTCTCAAAAAAACCCCTACTCTTACTCTCCTCCACAAATCCTGCACAAAACATATTATTTATTTTCTTACGTCCAAACGCCCAAAAACTCTCCAAGTCTTCTTGAAGTGAGATAGAACAATGGTTGTAATTAACATCTAACTTTCTTTGTATAACTTTTCCGAGTAACGTATCCGTTTTAGACACCACTATATATATATACTCTTGAGTATCACTATTATAATTATTATTAAACTCTTGAGTAAAATTTTGATTTTGATTAATTTCTTGAATACAAGTCATATTAAAAATCTCCTTGTCAATATATTTATATTAAACTTATTATAATAATTTTTTTAAACACTGTCAATTAATAATTAATCTAAAAAAAAGATAATATTTCCATTAGGGCTTTAACCTCACCCCTATAAGAATTATTATCTTGTTATTATCTTGTTATTATCTTGTTATTATTTTATTTAGTAATCTTGTTATTATAAACTATAATCCACTGACTTAGCCGTAAAATTGTCAAAAATACTAGGGTCATACGTTGAGCCATCATAAGGCCAGTTAGGATTTGTTTCGTTTACAACTGCTTTATACTTATCACATACCTCAAAGTAATACTGGTTCACGCTCCAGCCAGCAGAAAGCCTTTCATTTGGCTCTAATGTTTGCGTATAAGCATAACTAATATCCCCTACGCTTTGCTGTCCACCTATATACCAACCTTGTTGATTTACATAAAGATTTTTTACATATTCTTCAACTTCATTTTTCACTTCATCTGAAATAGGAATAATTACTTTATGACTATTATCTGTTGCAAGATAACCAGATGCTCGAAGTTCATCCATATGAGCTTCTGCATAAGCTTTTCCTTTTTGTATATAAACTTCTTCCATCTCACTAGAATTATTAGAGCTAGTTTTTTTACTAGAATTATTTAAATTATAATTTTCATTCCAAAGCTTCATTCTTGCCATTTGTGTTATCGTCATAAAAATACCTCCTTGTATTAAAACAATATATCATTAATTAATCTATATACTATTATATTATATTATATTATATTATATTATATTAGTCAACTTATAAATATTAATAAAATCGTCCTCTTTTAAAACACTATTTTAATTAAAATTTTAAAACTTTACACCTATCACCTTTTAAAAATATTTCAAATATTTCTGCTAAAGCTATAATTTCTTTTTCTTGTAGTTTATAATTTTTAGAGTTACCCTCACCACTATTAATTAAATTAATAAACTCACTTAGTTCATATCTTAAACCATCACCCATATATTTAAAAAAATATTTCTCATTATCAGCTATATTCTCATATCTTACCTCAAAACTCTCTGTTTTCCACCAAGGCGCTTCAACAAAAATATAACCCTTAGTTCCTGAAATAAGCAAATGTCCATCTGATTTTACAGATAATCCAGTTTTACTAGTAGCTATTTGACTTTTATACTCTATATTTATTTTAGTATATACATCAACATTATCATCATTTTTAAAAGTAGTGGCTGTAATATTTTCAAAATTAGTTCCTAAAATTTTTATAATAGGCAATAAAGTATAACTGGCTAGCTCTGTAACACTTCCTCCATTTTGATTAGGGTCAAGCTCCCGAATATCCCCCGATACCAATTTAGTAAAGCAAGCTTCTATGTCAATAACTTGACCTATTTTATCATTTTTAACTATATTAATAAGATTATTAAATCCTGTACAATAAGCCGTCTTGATAGCTTCCATTAATATAAGACCTTTACTATTCGCTATCCCAAATAATTCTATCGCTTCTTCTTTCTTTAAAACAAAAGGTTTTTCACAAATAATATGTTTGTTCATATTTAAGCATATTTTAGTATATTCATAATGCGTATTAACTGGTGACGCTATATAAACTGCATCTATATCTTTTAAAAATATATCTAAATCATCAGTATATACTCTAAGCGAATGATTTATACCAAAAGCTTCTGCGCTAGAAAATCTAGGGTTATATACACTTTCTATATGTATACCACTTACATATTTAACCTCGTCTATAAACCTATTTGCTATGCGTCCTGTCCCTATTATTCCCAGTTTTATAATCCTTTTACTACTTTCTCTAATTTGACTACTCGATATCCCTTTTGTTCTTTCCAAATATACAACTTCACAGTATTCTTTTAAATGTTCAAATTGTCCTTTCCAGTCAGAACCTACAACAAAAATATCTATTTTATACTTTAAAATATCTTCAATTTTTTGTCCATCAAAATGCTCTATAATTATTTCATCAGCTAAACCTGTTTTTTGTATATTTTCAATACGTGTAATTAACGAATCATTTATATTTATTTTACCACGTGTTTTGTCATAATGTTCAGTAGTGATACCCACAATAAGATAATCCCCTAAATCTTTAGCACGCTCTATTAACTTTAAATGTCCTTTATGAAATAAGTCAAAAGAACCATATGTAATTACTTTTTTCATTCTTAACACAATCTACCTTTCGTACTTTCGTAATTTTTTATAATATATTTAATTTAAACATCTTTATACAATTTTGTCAATGCTTTTAATAAATCTACTTACTAGTCTTTGCATATTAATAAAATTGTCTTTTTTTAAAATACTATTTTACCCGTCTACTACACAAGATAACAAATTTCTTAAACATTTATTTATATAATTAATTTATATAAATATTTTTCTAGTTGTTTAAAAATTAAATTAAATTAAATTAAATTAAATTATTCAAAATACATTCAGGAGAATTTTATGCAAATCCAACTTTATGCCGATGTCCTTTTTTTTATAAATTTTTTTATGCTTTATACTATATTCTTTACCGCTAACAAGTTCGTAAAGATTAAATCCTCTCATAAAAGAATTCTTATAACTTCAAGCGCTACCGCTATCACGTATATTTATACCCTTATATTTATACCGTTTTCAGAGCTTCTAAGCACCTTTATAATATTTACTATTATGTGTACTTCTGTCTTGGTTTGCTTTAAAACAAACTCTATAATCGAGTTTCTAAAAGCTTTCTTACTAGTAAATATAATATCTTTTTGTATAGGAGGGGCTAGCATAGCACTATTTTACTACACTAATATCTTTAGTATTCTTAGCAATTTGGGAAATGTGTTAGAGTTTAACATCAATAACTTCTCTTTTAAGATGCTTCTCGTAGCTACTTCTACTACTTACTTAATACTACTAATTAGTCTGAAATGCTATAAAAATATAGTAGTAAAAAAACAAGTTTTCTATAACTTAAAACTACATAATAACGGCAAAGACGTTTTAATAAACTCGTTGCTGGATACAGGCAATAGCCTAAAAGAACCAATTAGCCAGAAACCCGTTATAATAGCGGAATTTTTAGCAATAAAAGACATCTTACCTAACTGCATAAAAATACTCTTTTATGAAAAGCAAGAGAATAATTTAGAGAAAATATTAGAACACCTTGAAAATAGTGATGGAGTTGATTTTAGGTTTATACCATTTAAGAGCGTAGGTGAAGAAAACGGGATGCTCTTGGCAATCAAAATAGAGAAGATGGAGATTTTAAGCACTACCGCCAACCTAGACAACAAAATAAACAATAATAATAATTCAGACAAAATAGTTATAAGCGACGTAATTGTAGCTATATGTAACTTTAGCTTGTCTAAAGATAATTTTTATAACTCTCTTTTAAACCCAGAGATGCTTAAATAACAACAAAATAAAGCTTAATTAAAATATCAAAATATCAAAATATTAAAATATTAAAATAAGGAGGTTATTTTTATGGTATTTAAAAAATTTTTTTCTAACTTGTTTTCTAGTGTAAATATAAAGGAATTAAATATAAAAGACCTTAATAACAAAATTAATAATAATAGCAATGACAACACCATTTTTTATATAGGAGGCTCTGAGGTACTTCCTCCCCCACTCTCTAGTGAAGAAGAAGCCCTTATGATTGACCTACTAGAAAGCGATGAAGCTGAAATGGTTAAAAATAAACTTATAGAGCGTAATTTAAGACTTGTTGTGTACATAGCTCGAAAATTTGAAAATACTGGCATAAACGTAGAGGACTTAATCTCTATAGGTAGCATAGGGCTTATAAAGGCTATTAACACATTTAAGGCTGACAAGAATATCAAGCTTGCCACTTACGCCACTCGATGTATAGAAAACGAGATTTTAATGCACCTACGTAGAACTACTAAACTCAAAACAGAAATATCTATAGACGAGCCTTTAAACGTGGATTGGGAGGGTAACGAGCTTCTACTCTCTGATATACTTGGCACTGAAATAGATATTACATATAAGAATATAGAAGAAGAAGTAGATCGAGAAATGCTTAAGAACGCCATAGAAACGCTGGAAGATAGAGAGCGTGTAATAATAGAGCTTAGATACGGCATTTTCACAGACGGAATAGAAAAGACACAAAAAGAAGTAGCCGATATACTAGGTATCTCACAGTCTTATATTTCTAGACTCGAAAAAAAAATAATAGTTAGGCTACAAAAAGAGTTTACTAAAATGATGTAGGTAAGGTAAGGTAAAGTAAAGTTAAGTTAAGTTAAGTTAAATAAAGTAAAACAATAAAGCCCCTTGCTCCGCAAGGGGTTTTGTTTTATTATCTTTGAGGATTAGGGTGGTGTGGGCAATATGGCAGTCTACCAAAAATTCCTTTTTTTCCTTTACCTTTATAGCTAGCATTATTTTGACAATACCAACTAACACTTTCCCAGTTACTATCTGCTGTTCCTGCTATCATATCTTTATTTGAGCAAGCTCTACTAGTACATTGAAATTTACCTGCCTCAAGCCCCCTAATATTATAATACGGACATATAGCCATAAATAAAACCACCTTTCAATTTTTAAATTAATTTTTATTTCTTCTTATTGTTTCCATCTACATCAAATCCTATCTTTCCTACATTTACATCTTGATTTCTTGAATTATTGTTGTAATTATTAGATTTATTGTTATTATCTCTCTTACTTCCACCAAAAAAACAATCCCGCAATTATCGCAATTATATTTTAGCCCTCCATTTTATTTGAAAATCCTCAACATTTATTATTATATATATATATACGCGCAATACGTACTTTGCACAAACTTTTTGTCATATTTTGCTATAATTTTGGTATATTTTACGGATGTGTCAGTCTGAAACACAAAAAAAAAACTGCTATAATCTTCTAGCAGTTTTATTACTATTTATTCTTCATAATGCCCTTTACAAGATATTATTATTAGGCTATCATCTTTAATACTATATACTAATGTATGCTCTTTATTAATTCATTAATTTTTTTATATAATAATTTTACTCGTGTTGCTTCTTATGTATTGCTTCTTATATGTTGTTTCTTATATTATCTATAAATTCATTAGTTATTATAGGAAAGTTATCACTATCTTTTTCAATAATTTCTGAATTTGTATAGCCTATCCTTATAAATACTTTTATAAATTCTTCTATATATCCTTCTATATATCCTTCTTTATATCCTTCTATATATGACTCATGGTATCCTTCTTTACGTAATTTTTCAATTTTTTTACTTAACCTTTCTTGAAAAAATGTATCTATTTCTAAATCTAATTTGTCTATGTAATTATCCATAATATATTACCAACTTACCTTTCATAAATTTATTATTATAATATTTAATATAATTATATTATAACAAAATTAAAAAATATAAACAATACTTTTTTATAAACCTAACCCCAAAGTAGCTTGCTTATCCATAGACTAGCTATAACCCCAGCGAAGTTAGCTATTAAAGCACAAGTAAGAGTGTACCTCGTCTTAGTTATTTTTACCGCCATAAAATAGACACTCATCGTATAAAAGACTGTTTCAGTGCTACTCATCATAACGCTTACAAAATTACCTATAAAAGAGTCTACGCCAAAGTTTTTATATAAATCAAGTAATATGCCAGTAGAGGCTGAAGAAGATATTAACCTCATAAAAGTAAGCGGTACTACTTCTGTAGGATAACCGAGCCTGTTCGTGATGGGCGATATAAAATTACTAAATAAATCCAAAGCCCCTGAAGCCCTTAAAACCCCTACTGAGACCATAAGACCTATTAGAGTAGGGGCGATTTGGACAACAGTAATAAGTCCATCTTTTGCACCTACTATAAAAGCATCATAGACATCTATTTTTTTTGAATAACCGTAGAACAATATGTAGATTAATACTAGAGGTATCATTAAGTCCGATAATATAAGCATAAAATTCATTTTTTATATAACCCTCCTTTCTATTAGCTTGGCTGAGAATATGCCTACTATAGTAGACACAATCGTAGCGAATAAACCTGGAGCAATTACTTCTGAAGGGCTTACCGACCCAAATTGTGACCTATAAGCTATTATGTTAACAGAGATAATCTGTAGGCTAGACATATTAAAAATTAAGAACATACACATCGAATTGGTCGCCTCATCTTTTTTTGTATTGAGCGTCTGCATACTCTCCATTGCTTTTATTCCAGCTGGAGTAGCCGCCCAACCAAGACCTAAAATATTTGCGATTACGTTTGTGGCTATGTAGTCGAGAGACTTGTGGTCTTTGGGTATTTCAGGAAATAGATAAGTTAGGAAAGGCTTCATCTTTTGGCTTAAATCTTTAATCAAGCCTGACTTTTGAGCTATTTCCATCATACCAGACCACATTGCTATAATACCAAGCATAGTTATGCAAACAGTTATAGCTTCTTTAGAAGAATCTAGAATAGCATTTGTTATATTAGGCATATTTCCAGTAAAAGATGCAATCATAACCCCTACTAAAATCATACCACCCCATAAATAATTAAGCATATATATACCTACTCCTTTTACAATATCTTTTATACTTAAATATATTTAAATATATTTAAAATATAACTAAATTTTTGAATTACTAAATAATTACTAAATTTTTATAGATTTTAATTAAAAATATATATATTTTACATTATATTACATTATATGTAATTAT
>JAWXUY010000086.1:0-7369 GCA_044425885.1 bacterium
GACGCTTTCTTCCCGTTTGATGACTGTGTAAAAGAGGCTATAGCTAATGGTATTACAGCTATAATTCAGCCGGGAGGCTCTGTTAGGGATGAAGATTCTATAAAAGTTTGTGATGAAAATAATATCGCAATGGTATTTACTAATACAAGACATTTTAGACATTAATAAATAAATAAATTAATATAAAACTACTCTTAGCTCTAATAATATATGCTAGAGTAGTTTTTTAAATTATATTAAAATCTAATTTACAATATTATCCAGTATTCTTTAATAATTTATGTTGACTATTTTACTAATATATGATAAGATGTTTTAAAAAATAAAAAGAGAGGTAAATTTAAAAATGTTTAGTAGATACAATTCATGGTTAATGGATAATGACGAATTTAATAATATAGTTAAAATTGCTTCGGCTTGCTCAGATGATGTGATATATGAAAAGTTAGCCAGCACCCCCAGAGCAATAAGAACTATAATCCACAAAGATTATTTACATAAGTATGGTTATGATGTATTTAAGCTAGTCGAAAAAAGCATAATGCAAGATATGATAACGTTTCATGATACAGACAAATTAATCTGTTATGTGGCTGGAGTACCACATGACAATGTTAAAGTATTACATAGAAATATAGCAAGACATCATATTTTAAATATATATGATAAAAACGTTATGAGGGAAAGAATTTTAGATTGGGATATATCAGCTTATACAAAAACAGATACCCCTCTAAATGCTTACCATTTTTTATTACTAAAAAGTCAAAAATTAAAGCTAAGTGATTATGCAGATTTACTAAAAGAAGGCTCTCTCTGGAAAGCCCCTAATATTAATCCTCTAACAGAACAAGAGTATAATACTTTAGTAAAAAATGTTGATTTAGAAACAGCAGTAAAAAATGTTAAAGATGGTATAGCCTATCATAATGGCTTATTAAGTGAGTTATTAAATATTCAAAAATAAAAAATAAAAATAAAAAATTATACAAAAATATAAAGCAAATTACCTTAAAATCTCAGATAAATTTCTTAATTGAAAAATATCTGAGATTTTTTTTAGTAATATTTATGTCTATTATCGTTAGGCGTATTAGTAGGGCTACTTGCTTCGGGATTTGTAATATACTTTTTAGCAGTATTATTATTTTTGTTGTTAGATGTTAAAGTGTTTGCTTGCTCAGCTATTGTTATTATACCTCCTCTCTTATCCTCGCTCTCTACAAGTATCCTAAGAATAGTGTCTTCTTTTTGTTTTGCTCTCGCTTTAATCTCCTCTACCTCCTCCCAAAATCTACTCTCTGCCTGTTCCCTTTCTATTAAAAAATCTCTCTGCAGGTTAAGTATTAATTTTGGGTGTTTCTTTTTTATCAACTCTAATCTTCTATTGAGTTCTATCCCCTGTTCCACTATCCCCAATGTTTTATCTTTATCTTGATTTTCTATAATAATCACTCCATTCCCTTAAAACTATATTAATATTTCTTTGTTATATTTATTATATATTTTTTTATCGTAAAATTCAATCCTTCACCCAATAAAATTTAAAAAATATTTTAAAAAATTATTTAAATTTTATTATTTTTATGTTAAAATAAAATAAAAATTTAAACAGGAGAGAATATTATATTATGTCAAAAAATAGAGTAAATGAGTTAAACAAAGTTTTTCAAATGGAATTAATAAGAGAAGGTCTATTTATAGATGAATTTAAAGCAACCAATCTAGATGTTATTAAATCTTTTTTAGTGAAAAATAATTATTATCATGAGTATTTTAAAACAGATAAAAGCCCTCTAGTAAAATCAGTATATGTTAAAAAAAATAAATTCTTAGATGTAATGATATCGTCAAAAGATAGTATAGTTTGTAAGGAATTTGCTAAGCATTATGAATTTGCGATAGACCATGTGGATAGCAATGATACGTCAGTAAGAGCTACCTCTATAAACACTATGGTTAAGTATATGAAACAATATGCAGGTGTAAAAAATGATGATATACAAATAAGAGTTGGTTTTTTTAAAGAAATACTCGGTTTACTGGAAAAAAGTAATGATGAAGTTTTAATTAAATCGTATATAAAAAATGATATGTATGTAGAAAGATATAAAAATACTAAAATTTTAGATATTAAAGTAGAATTAGCAAAAAATGGGTATTATTTAGATGACCTAATCAAAGACAAAAATTCTTTAGTTAGAGTCGCAGTAGCTAAATATTCCTATGAGCATGCTTTAAAGCTAAAAGATGATATTGATACAGATGTAAAAGAAGAATTAGTTAATCAAGGTATTATGTTGGACAAGTTTATTAAAGACGAGAGTGTTAGTATTAGATTAGCAGTAGCTAAAAATAAATATGGTCTTGATATCTTAAAAGATGACCCATCGCCTTTAGTAAGAAAAGAAGTATTAAAAATTACTAAAAATTATGAAGAATTCATAAATGACTCTGATGAGGAAATAAGAATATTAGTAGTAAGAGCAGGGTTTGGGCATGAGGAGCTACAAGATGATGATTCAGAAAGCGTAAGAGAAGAAATAGCTTCGCTAGGTTCTTTTCCAGATAAATACATAAATGATTCTGCTCTAATGGTAAAAAGAAAAGTAATTAAAGCGGGTTACCATCTAGATACAAAAGATGAAGAATTATTAAAATGGGTTGAGTTCTATGCTAATCAGCAAAAAGAAAAAGATTTAAATATGGACATACTAAAAAGTTTAAAAATACCCCAAAGTATAAAATTAAAATTAAATAAAGAATTTAAAAGATTATATGGTGAATATGTTTTTTAAAAAAATAAAATAAAAAAAAACTCCTAGTATATTATATACTACGAGTTTTTTTAATTTAATAATTTAATAATATTATTATTTTTTATTTAGTAAAGTTCAAGAATTGTTTTTCGTAGTCTTCAATAGGCATCGGCTTTGCAAATATATAGCCTTGACCGTATTCACACCCTATTTTCTCAAGTAGTAGTATCTGGTCGTCTGTTTCTATGCCTTCGCATATAACATGAAAGTCTAGTTCTTTGGCTAGGTTAATTATATTCTTAAGTAAAATCTCGTCTTTACTAGTATTTTTAGTAATAATCTCTTGCATATCTATATTATCTAAAAAGCCTTTATCTATCTTTAAAATATCTGCGCTTATGTCAGTTAAGTTTTGTAAAGAAGAATATGCTGTCCCAAAGTCATCAATAGATACTTTAAGTTTATAGTCTTTTATACCGCTTATAAAATTCTTTAGTTTTTTAGCGTCCTCAACAAATACGCTCTCTGTTATCTCTAGCTCTAAGTATTTATGCTCGATTTTATATTTATCAACAAGTTTCATAAATTTATCTATAAAATTCTTATCGTTTATATGATTTCTCGAAACGTTCACAGAAATAGGGTAAACAGTTACGTTATTATCTATACATTTTCGTATGTGTTGCATTACTTTTTCATAAACAATAAAATCTAAAGTAAGAATAAACCCATTTCTCTCGAAAAGTGGTATAAATTTGTCTGGAAAAATCATTCCGTCTGGTGTTATCCATCTTACAAGTGCCTCAGCTCCGCATATCTCTTTAGTACGCAAGTCAAACTTAGGCTGTAAATAAGCAACAAATTCATTATTTTTTATAGCAATTGGTATACGTTCTTCCAACAAAATCTCTTTTTTTATCCTAACGTCTATATTTGGATCGTAGTAAGAAAAGTTATTTTTATGAGAGCCTTTTACGCTTTTTCTCGCTATAGATGATTGATCTAGTAGTGTATTTAATGCTATGTCTCTATCTACTACTGTTATACCTCCTATAATAGTAATTTTAATATCAGTGAAATTTTCAGATTTCATCTTATCAAATCTTTTTGATAATTCCTTTATTTTTACGTGTAACTGAACCTCGTCTTGATATCTTAAAAATATAGAAAACTTATCTTCTCCTAGTCTGCAAAAATTCTCGTCTATTCCTATGAAGTTACGAATAACTATCGCTACTTTTCTTAGTACTTTATCTCCAGTCTGGTAGCCGAATATGTTATTTATATATTTGAATTTATCTATATCAAGAGTACATAAAACGTAGTTATAGTCATTATTTTTAATAAAATTTTTATAATATTCCTCAAAGCCTCTGAACAATAGTGCTTGAGTTAAGTTGTCGATTGCATTAATTTGTTTTATATAATCTATACTATCTTTAGAGTAAATCATGTAGGCTTCTAAGCCATTATTTAGCGTGAAAGGTATTGCTTTTTTAATCCATTGGTGGTCAACGTGGTTTGCGTCATTCATCAGTACATCTTTATCTATACAGCATTCAGAGCATTTTTGTTTATTACCCAGTAGCTCGTAGCAAATACCTCCTATCTCTATATTAGGAAAAATGTTATAATATAAATCGTTATGATATAATATCTTAAAAGTATCTTTCTCAACTACTGCCATAGGAACTTTTTCGTTTGTTAGTATAACGTCTTTCATTAAGAGCTCGTCTTTATACTTTTGAAGCAAGTAATTCTTACCTATGTGTGAGTCTAGTATATTACAAAAAGAAGTAAGCATTTCTAACTCCGCTTTTAAATATTTAGGGTGGTAGTATTTCTCAAATATAATATATCCAAAGTAAGTATCGTGCTTAGTTAAAAATATATAAATCTCTTTAACGTCATCTGGTCTAGAAGATACAAATCCAACTTTTTCTAATACATCTTTTATACTTGCATAATCAACAGTATAAAAATAATTTTCTTCATTAAAGAGGTCTACAAAATCTAAAATATATTCGTTTAATAACGCATTTTTATTGTAAGAGTCATGTGAAAGTATATTTATTGCTTGCTTATAATATTCTGCTAGCTCTTTGGAATAGTTACCTATTATGCCTTTATTACTCTCAGGTGATTTATAATCATAGTTATAAACATAGTCAAAGCTTTTAAAAAACTTTTTAGTGTTATAATCATAAATAAATCCTGTTGTTTTGTTTATGTTGAGAATTTTTGATATATCTATTATTAAGTTTATAGCCGTTAGCTTGTCTGCTTGTTTATTTTCATCATAAAATTTATTTATTATGTTCGGCGCTTTGTCATTTAGGCTGTTAATTTTTAACTGTTTTAAAATAGCATCTTTATCTAGTGCACTAAATATAAGTCTACTTACATATAAGAGTGTGATAATTTCTTCGTTACTCCAAACTCTTTTTGATTTACAATCTTCTATAAATAATACTCGGTGTTTTGTGTCTTGTTTAAGGCAGTCTACTAAAAAAATAGATTCAGCGTTGTTATTTATTAAAGACTGTTTAGTTAATTCGTTACTAATATTGTTTATATCATTCGTATAAAAAATACCATCTTTGTCGGTGTGGTTTAAAAGGTCATAGATATCATACTTGTTAATAACATTACTTATATTATTGTTGATATGTTCTTCAATCCAATTATAAGAGTCTTTAAAGTTATTATGTGGTGAGTCTTTGTCTAGCTCAAATATATAGCACTTATCTATTTTAAACATTTTTCCTATGTATTCCAGTATGAAAAATATAGTGCTATCTAAATTTTTAGACTCATATAATAAATTAAAAATAGTAATAATAATAGAGTTATTAATTAATATATTAGACTCCCTATTATCTACTATAAAGTTATTTTGGGTCTTGTAATTAATAAAATTATTATTAATTATTTTTGGTGCATACTTGATTTGCTTTTTCTCTAGGTTGTTAAAATATTGCTTATAGCCGTTTTTACCTGAGTCCTTTATTTCGTAGAGTGCGATATCCGATTTCTGGTAGAGCTCTTGAAAGTTAGCGCCATCAGACGGGTACATTGATATTCCTACGCTAGCTGAAATATCGTAGTTATAATTTGTACCCCCCGAAAATGATTTCTTTAGTGTTTTACAAAGCAATTTAGCTTTTTCTATTATAACTCCTGTATTACCTATATCTCGCATGACTACTATAAATTCGTCACCGCCTATACGTCCTAATATATCATTTTTCCTAAAACACCTTCTTATATCGTCAGCAATATCTGTTAGAACCATATCCCCAAAATGATGCCCTAAATTATCGTTAATAGACTTAAAGTTATCTATATCTATAATAAACATTGCAAAAGATTTTTCGTTCTTATAAGATATTAAAGTATCTACTTCTTGCTCCGTAGTGACTTTATTATAAAATCCTGTTAGTAAGTCCATTTTGGCGTGTTCTTCTAGTATTTTTTGTGTGTTTATATTAGACATCTTCCCTATTACAGATATGCATGTATCGTCTTGGTTTTTTATAAAGCTATATGTCACTCTATACCATTCATATACATCTTCTATGTTAGATTTATATCTAAGCTCTATAGATTTCTCAATGCCTGTTTTAAAGCATTTTACTAGCTCGTTATGGGCTGAAATATCGTCAGGGTGTAGCTTGTCTAGGTCTAGTAAAGATTTTGGATAGTTCTCGTAGACAGAGTCTTCCCCGAACATATTTGATTTTGCTCCTAAAAAATAAATTATATTAGTTTGTAAATCTAATCTGAATAACACTTCGTCTGTAAGCTCAGTAATTTTATGGAACATTACTCTTTCCATATGTAACTTATCATTGATATTTCGGCGTTGGCTCAGATCCTTTAAGCTAGAGTAAAAGAGCTTCTCACCAGTCGCTGATATATGTGCACGTCCAAAAAGTCTAACCCATTTTATAATATTATCTTTAGTTTTCATTCTAAATTCTATATCAACGTCATCGTTTTTAGACAAGTTTAAATATATCTCAGATAAAACCCAATGAACGTCTTCCTCAAAAATAAAGTCTTTTAGTAAGTACTTAGTTTTCTCTAGTCTAATATTATTTATAATTTCTTTATTATCTATCCCTAAAATTCTATAGTGTTCGTTATTTGCGTAGGTTATAGATAGTCCCTTTGAAATATTCATCACTATAATACCGCTTGGTAGGTATTCGGCAAGCTCTTTAAAGCTAACGTCGCTCTCCCCCACTACCTCAACGGCTTTCTTAAAGGTATAGCACAGTAAATTATTTTTCTCATCTAGCCATGTACAGCAAAAATTAATCTCTAAAACTGTGTTATCAAGAGTTCTTAAATAAGCAGTCCCCTCAGATTTGTTATATACACTTAAATCCTGTTTTATATGAAATTTTAACTCATTATATACTTCTTCGGTACTAAAAAATTCTTTGATTTTTGTTATGTTATTATTATCCTTGATTTTTAAAAGTTTCTTTGCTTTCTTATTAACAAATATTAATTTAGACTTATTTAAGTCTTCTATTATTACTCCGTTACTCATATAGTTCATTGTTTCATAATTTATAGTATGTTCCAATATTATTACGTCC
>JAWXUY010000087.1:0-7356 GCA_044425885.1 bacterium
CCTGTTGTTTGTAATAGAATAATAGTATTGTTTGTACGAATATTTTGTGGGACTTAGAAATTGGATTGAGAACAGAGTTCTTCATAAGAAGGGAAAGGAGAGACCACTTTAGAAGATGAACTTTCGAGAGGCTTAAAACCTTTAAAAGTTTTTGACTTTTTGTTTGCTTTTTGGATATCTTTTTCATCTTTGTTGAGATTAAATAAGAATTGAGTTTCTTCGGACTCTATCAACTGAGAAATAATAAATAAGATAGACTCTTGAGAATCTTCATAATTTGAAATATAGTCAGGATTATCTAGAGCTAATTTTTCTAGAATAAGAGCTTTAACAGCAGTGATATTTTTTGCGGAAGCTAGAATAGCTTGAGTTTCTATATAATAGTTTAACTTTATGGAAGCTAATTCATCTTGATAGAGAGCTTTAAGCTCCTGTTCTTTTGATAATACTTGAGTAGTAACTTGTTCATCTAATATATTGTTAAGTTGTATTAATAATATATTAGCAGTGGACTCATCAATACCGAGTTGAGTTAAAGATTGTAAATTCATAAAGACCTCCTGAGGATTGTTTAATAATTTAATATAGATAGAAAAATATGAAAAATTGATAAAAAAGGATAAAAAAGGATAAAAAATGATAAAAAAGATATATGTTAACCCACCACCCACCCTGTTTTTTTTAGAAAAATAATATATTTTATTGAGAACTTTTGCTAGGGATTAGAAAGAATACTTTTTTTTGATAGTTCTTCTTGTAAATCAGTCACCCAAGGATGTTGAGAGACTATGAGCTCATCTGAGATTATACCAATAGACTTGAGACAATTGTTAATAGCTTCGGACTCATTAATGAGAATGTCCTTGTTAAATATGACATCGAGATTGGAATCATCGAACTTTTTGTTAAAATAAACGAATAAGAACTTTTTAATAAAGAATAATAGATAAGAGATAGAATACTGGAACTCGCTTTCCATTAGAGTAGCATCGAGATCGATATCGGCATAAATGCTTTGTATGCACATTTGGTTGGGAGACTGAGAAATTCTTGAATCTCGACTGTTAAAACCTTTGGCAATTTCGATAATAGACTCTTTAAGAGACTTGGCTAATAGCTCATAATTTGAACTGTCAATATCAACTTTAAGAGTTTCCACTCCACCTTCAGAACCGTCAATAGTGTTTACTTTTACAGCACCATATTCTGATAGATTTTTTCTAAATTCGGCTAAATTAGTGCCATCATAATTTTTTATAATAAGAATGGTGTTTCTGGCATCTTCTTGCATGTTGTTCATGAAATCACTTTTTATAATGTTGAGAGAATCTTGTAAAGACTTTACCTTTGAAATAAGGGGTAACTCTTTTGAGTTTGACTTAAAAGATACTATAGGGATTTTGGACCAAGAGAACTGAGAATTAAGAGAATCCGTTATGTAAGGCTGGAAATTACTTGAAGAACTGGGCGTTAACTTGCCATTGCTTAGAATAAAATTATAAATTCCATTTAGAGTATAGAGCTCTACTTGAGTTATAGACTGCAAATAATTGTTTTTAAAAACTTGGGTATCATAGACACGAACGAGCATATCTAACTGAGTATTTTGCTCATCAGCCCAAAAAGGTAAGACTTCATAAGACTTAAACTTTTTAAATTGTAATTGCTGGTCTTCATTTATGAATAGATATAGCCAAGATATGCCATAATTAAGAGCATCTTCACCAATATCTTTGAGTATTTTTAGGAAATTTTTGTTTAGAATAGAATTTATGTAATTAGAGAAATCAGAGTCTTTGGAATAGAAAGTAATTGGCTTGGATAATAGATAACTATTTTTTTGGTCAATCACCCTAGCATATTGATTATCGACTATTTTGTTGTTAGGCAAATTGCTTATAACTTCTGGCGAACCATCTTTGCCTAATATTGTTCTGGTACGCTTTAGGATATCATGCTGACCTATATAATAATTTTCGGCAATAATCATTTCTTTTCGCTTAGGAGAAGTTAGGAAAGAATTTATATTAAATTCGAGGAATTTAATAAACTCTGAATTATTGCTGGACTTATTAATAAAAGAATTAATAAAATTGGTATAAGAATTAAAATTAGAGAACACAGTTAAGACCTCCGAGGGGTATAAATAATAAATAATAGACTAGTTTAGTTACTTAAAGCTAAAATTAGAGTTAGAAGATAGGGCTTGGAAAGCATAACGCATGGCATCAAGGAGATGATTATAATTGTCTATTGGCTTGTTAATTGGATTACCGAATTTGTCTTTTGACCAAGTATAGTTTGAGACTTCATTAAGGAAATTTGAGCAAGAAGGCTTAATAATTATTTTAAAATTTTGTATAAACTGGATACTGTTGTTGACACTGTCTTTTCCTTTGGAAGCAGGACGTATACGAGTCAGACCAAGACTTTTAAGCTCATCAATGCTTTTGGGTTCTGCTGAATCAGCATATATAACCTCTTTTGAGAAACCCATTTTGGATATATTGTTAAAAATAGCTAGATTAGATAATGCTTTTTTGTATAACTCATTAAAAACGAATATTTCTTTGGATTGAGTATCTACTAGAGCACAAAAAAGGGCAGTAGGATCATTAGTGTAACCGAAATCGAGACCGAATATGGCTTTAATAGAAGGTCTGGAATTAATTAGATTAAAATCGAATTCTTGAGATATAAAATTTTCATATACTAAACCATGGACAATACCCCAATGCCCTAGACCTGCCACTTGATAACGCCTTGGATTAGTTACTTTCATATCAAGGAACATTTGCTTGTCAGCATCATCAAGCCACTCATTAATTAGATAATTTGTGGTAATTGCTAAAATATTAGGATTTAGATTGGCTGGAGGATCAAAGAAACGCTTTTTCAACCAATGATTTTCGGTCCAAGGATTAAAAGTAAGAGTTATTTGTTTAAATAAAGGACTGGGGACAAGCCCACGAATACTTTCTTGTAGAACATCGAAATGTTCTTCGGAATCTATTTCAAAAGCTTCTTCTATCCAGAGCCAACAAAGATAACCACTAGAAACAGTAATAGAAGTTATTTTAAAAGGATCATCAAGACCACGAAAGAATATTTTTTGATTAGTTGGTAAGAAAGTAAGCTCTAGAGGAGATAATTTAACTTCCCAGAGATGAGATAATTTAAATTGATTAATTGCCCATATAAGCTCTGTGAAGCAACTGTCTTTTAGAGTAGAGAAAGTTTTACGAACGACTAATAAATTAGAATTAGGAAACTTTATTATTCTAAAAATAAAATTAAGAGCAGTTGTTTTGGACTTTTTGCTGGCACGAGAACCTTTACAAATACGATATCGACCAGTAAAATTCCAATAATCAGCATAACCTTGCCCTATAAGAGAGGGTAAATTAATGATAATATCATCGACATTAATTTGATCACTGTTGATAGAATTATTTACTTTAATATTTGATCACTTCCAATAAACGTTATATTTTGGTTAATAGGACTTTTGTGTAGAGAACTATCGAGAGAGTTATTAATTAGACTTTTTGGATTAAATAATGATAAAGCCTTGCCTAATAATTCGGCAGCTTTGAGTTGTTCTCTTGTGGAGATTTGTTTAGGAGACTTGGTTTGAGTAGAAGTTTCTAATGAATTTAGGAATTCTAGAGTTTGAGAATGTAGTTCAGAAGATAAATTTGTAAAAGCTTCTTCACTTGGCATTTTGGATATGGGAGAGCCACGCATAATTGTAGTAAGACACTCCATTATTTCATTAGAGGTAGCTATTTTGCTTTGCATATTGGATAAATAAGCTTGGACCTCTGGATTTTTCAATAAATTTTTGGCAGTTGATAGCTTGTAACCACTTAAAGAGGCGGCAATTTTTATATTATTATAGAAAAGATAATACTGACAAAATTCTTTGTATTTTGGATTCAATTAAGACCTCCTTTTAGACTTTGAGTTTTAGATATATAGAAATAGATAAGATAAATTTAAGAAGTTAATTAATAACTGTTTTTATAATAATATATTTTTTTTATAATAAAATGCAAATAAAGTGCAAACTAAAAAAAAATAGGGGCTTATAATTTCACTTAGATATTGCATAATAGATTATAGGTTATAAGCCCTGATTTTTTTATTTGTATATTTTATAAAATTAGATTTTTTTTATAGGGTTTTGATGGTTTTTTATAGAGTATTTCGGGATAATATTTTTAGGATTACTTGATTTTTTATATTAAAACAGGTTCTTACACTGACATGGACTTTAATAGAGATAGCTTTCCATGAATATTTATTTATATACCTGAGCTTTATGACTTGTTGTTTATAATCTTCGAGTTCTAGTATAATGGAGTTAATACCGATATAATTTGACAACATTTTTTTCAAATTTAGTTGTTGAATTTCAAGTAATTCTTGATATACTTTTATATTATCATTGTTTGATATAGATTGATTTAAGAAAAATATAGATAATTGAGAATTGAGACGCTCTATTTCATTGTTAATTACATTAATGTTGCGCATACAATCACCCCATTGAATAAGTAACTTCTCACCTTTTTGCCTAATTAGTTTATTCATATTATGCTACCTTTCTTAATAGAATTTATAAACACTTTAATACAATTTGATATTGTTGAGATATAACGATTTACGATTGTTTATTCATATATAATTAATTAATAAAACTAGTCAATAAATATGTTTTCCATTTGGACATTGTATATTTCACTAAGTACTTTAAGAGGAGCATAACCCACAGAAGTTTTTCCTTTTTCCCAATTTATGATAGTGTGTTTACTAACACGTATAAGATTTGCTACTTCTTGCTGAGTTAGATTAGCATTGACACGAGCTGCTTTTAGAGATATTTTCATATATATAACACCATTGCCAAAATATATAGAATTATAACACTTGTATTATTTTTTTTGGCAATCCTTTCTTTTATTTTGAATTTAATTTGGTTTATGTAATAGCGACATATAAAAATAATAAATGCCATTTTATGATATTTTTGTTTTTTTTTGTAATTTTTTGGGACCTCCTTTCAACAAAAGTATAGTCTACTTTTTATACAGTGTCAATACTTTTTGTCGATAAATATATGTTGGTGAATTGAATTCTTCTACTTAAATAATTAGAATTCTACTTTATGTTAATTTTGAATACTAATAAGAAAGCAAATGATAAATATACATAGAGGGGGAATAAATAATACTTTAAGCATTGATAATGAATTCATTAAATAACGATGTATTTTAATTAATTTTTTTTTGTAAAATATATATAAAATAGTGATAAAAGATAGAATACAGACATATAATAAAAAGAAAGACTAAAAAGAAAGACTAAAAAGAAAGAGTTTTTTTAAAAAAAATTTTTAATAAGGATATGAGAGAGGGGAACAGCTGTATGGAGACATATAATATATATAAGGATATATCAGATAGGACAAACGGTGATATATATATAGGAGTAGTAGGACCTGTTAGGACAGGTAAATCTACTTTTATAAAGAGATTTATGGACTTGCTGGTTATACCTAATATAGAGAACGAATATAATAGAGAAAGGACAAAAGACGAATTACCACAAAGCTCGGCAGGAAAAACTATAATGACAACAGAGCCTAAATTTATACCAAATAACGGTATAAATATATCTATTGACGATAATATAGAATTAAAAGTAAGAATGATAGACTGCGTTGGATACGTTGTACCAAGCGCCTTAGGACACATGGATAATAACCAACCTAGAATGGTGTCTACACCTTGGTTTGAGGAGAAGATACCATTTACAATGGCAGCAGAAATAGGGACAAAAAAAGTAATTTCTGAGCATTCTACTATAGGGATAGTAGTTATAACAGACGGAAGTATAACAGAGATAGAACGAGAGGACTATATACTGGCGGAAGAAAGAGTAATAAACGAACTAAGTAGTATGTCTAAACCATTTGTTATAGTTTTAAATACGATAAAACCATATAGCGAAGAAACAACGAGACTAAAAGATGAGCTCACAGAGAAATATAGAGCATCAGTGGTGGCAGTAAATATATCACAATTAAAACAAGAAGATATAACGAATATACTGGAGAAAGCACTTTACGAATTTCCAGTAAAACAGGTTAACTTGAGCTTGCCTAAATGGATAGAGACGCTTGATATAAACCACTGGTTAAAACAGAGCTTAATAGAAGATAGTAAGAAAATAATAAATAATATAGATAAATTACATAATATAAAAGAAGTTTTGGATGATTTAGAAGATAACGAGAATATAAAAAAAGCATACATAGAGAAAATAAACTTGGGGGAAGGAGTAGGGAACGTTGAGATAAACCTGCACGATAACTTGTTTTATAACGTTTTGAGCGAGACAACAGATATGAATATAAATAGCGAATACGAATTAATATCTACTATTAAATTGCTTTCAGAAGCTAAGAAAGAATACGACAAAGTAAAATACGCAATGGAGGAAGTAAAGAGAAAAGGCTATGGAGTGGTCACACCAAGCTTGGACGAGATGATACTTGAGAAACCAGAATTAATAAAACATGGTTCAAAATACGGGATAAAGATAAAGGCAATAGCACCAAGCTTTCACTTAATAAGAGCGGATATAGAGACAGAAGTAGCACCAATAGTGGGTAGCGAGGAACAAAGTAAAGAGATATCAGAATATTTGGTAGAACAATTTGAGAACGAGAAAGAAGAAATATGGAACTATAATATATTTGGAAAATCACTTTCGGACTTGGTAACAGATGGATTAAATACAAAATTATATAGAATGCCAGAGGCTACACAATTAAAATTTCAGGAGACACTTCAAAAGATAATTAATGAGGGTAACGGAGGATTAATATGTATATTATTATAGAAAAAGAGAAAAAGATAGAGAAATAATAAAAAAAATAAAACCAGCTTTGATTTTGTAATATAAGAAGCTGGTTTTATTTTGTAAATATTTGATAATGAGATATAATGCCAATTACTTGATAGTGTGCCTTGGGGATGCTTATTACGATGTTGGCTTTGGAATTTCAATACTTTGAGAATTTATTTTGATATATACTTATATGATTTAATGATAATATTTTTTTAAATTTATAGATAATTTTTGTTTTTGTTTTTGTTTTTTGTTTCAATGATTCTGCTTTTAGAAGTAAGCATAGTTTTTTTTTAAAATAAAGGATTTTTATTTTAATTTTAAATTTTAATTACTTTAAAAAACATTTATATACATGGTTGTTAAATATTGAAATTGTTAGTTAACTTACCACCCTATCGACTACTACTATAACGAATAGTGTATATATCTAAGATA
>JAWXUY010000088.1:0-7171 GCA_044425885.1 bacterium
ATTGACTTAAGATTTCATGTTTTTATTTTATTTTTGTAATAAACGTACTGCAAAACCACCTAAATGGTCTTATAAGTAGATAGCAATTACTTTTCTATTTTTTTCTTTTTTAGTAGACTCGTCTAATTCAAAGCCGTTATTTTTTAAATTCGTTTTTAAGTTTAATTTTAATTTTAAAATACCTTTAAGTAGTAGAGTATTACATGTAATATTTTTCTAATTTTGTAATAGCGAGGTTACTATACGTCTAAATAAAAGGGATTTTTTAGTCATTATGCGTGGGGATATATTTTATTAAAAAAAGTAAAACTATTTAATTTATATGTTATTAAATAGCTTCACTTTAATTATTGACTTAAGATTTCAGGTTTTTATTTTATTTTTGTAATAGATGTACTGCAAAACCACCTACATGGTCTTTTAAGTAGATAGCAATTACTTTTCCATTTTTTTCTTTTTTAGTAGACTCGTCTAATTCAAAGCCGTTATTTTCTAAGTAGTTTATAGCTCTACTCATATAGTTTGTTTTAATTGCTATATGACCTTTTGCACCTAAGTAAGGCTCTTTCATGATTTCTATTGATTTGTCTAAGAATATAGAAGAATTGCCTTCACCGATTTCAAAATTAAACATTTTGTTAAATGTTTCAGCCATTGAACCAGCATCTGAAGGATTTTCAGCATTAATTCCTACGTGTCCGATTGTAAAGCCTAACATAGTGCTTACAGCTTCTTTACAAAGCTCAGTAATTTTGTCAAATTCACCGTTGTTAATTAAGTCTTCGTTCACCATCCAGCTACCACCACAGCAAATGATTTTATCAAAATCTAAATAAGAATTTAAATTTTTAGCGTTAATACCACCAGTAGGCATAAACTTCATTTTGGTATAAGGAGCGGCCATAGATTTAATCATGTTAAGACCGCCAGCTGCTTCAGCAGGGAAGAATTTAACTACATCAAGTCCTAATTCGATAGCTTGTTCTACGTCACTTGGGTTAGTAGTACCAGGAGTAATTAAATAACCTTTATCAACGCAGTATTTAACTATTTTAGGATTTAAACCAGGACTTATTAAGAATTTAGCACCAGCGTTTACAGCTCTATCTGCTTGTTCTTCAGTTAATACAGTCCCAGCTCCTACGAGCATTTCTGGAACTTCTTGAGCCATTCTTTTGATAGCTTCTTCTGCCTGTTCAGTCCTAAAAGTTACCTCAGCACAAGGAATACCTCCAGCCACTAAAGCCTTTGCTAAAGGAACAGCCTTTTCAACGTCATCTATTTTGATAACTGGAACGATACCGATTAAACTAAGTTTTGTTAAAATTTCATTCATTTTTTTCACCTCATAATTTTTCATAAATATTTCATATTTGTATTGTAGTATTAAGTATTGAGCATTAAATAAAAAGATTGTAAAAATTGTACAATATTGTATAATTACTGAATTTTATTGCGATATAAGTTGCAAAGTTTTTATAAAATAAACACTATTTTATTACTTTATTAATACTTTAGATAAATTTTAAAATATTAGACTAAGGAATTTATTTTATAGGCGTATTCAGCCCACCTTATTGCAAAATTTATTGCATATAATATTCAATTTATACTATGAATTCAAATCATAGTTTTACTCTTGAATATATTAATAAAATAAGTTTAACATTTTTAATATATATAGTCAATATACAAGTTGAATAAAATTGTATACTGTAAATTGTTTATATTTTTTAAAATAATTAAAGCTATATTTTATAAAAAACTTATAAAAAAATTATAAAAATACTATAGTCATATTATATAAAAAAAATATAAAATATTTTTCTTGATTATTTTGTTTTTATTTTGTATAATACTTTTTATAATATTTTTAAATATAATATTTTAAAAAAAATCTTAAGGAGGACTAAAAAAATGGGAAAAGCTTTAATTATTGGAGCAGGAGGAGTAGCGGGAGTTACTATCCATAAATGTTGTCAAAATTCAGAAATATTTGAAGAAATATGTATAGCTAGCCGTACTAAATCTAAGTGCGACGCTCTTAAAGCTAAATTAGACGGGGGTAAAACTAAAATTTCTACAGCTCAGTTAAACGCTGATAACGTAGATGAGATTATAGAGTTAATCAATAGTTTTAAACCAGACGTTGTTGTAAATTTGGCACTACCTTACCAAGATTTAACTATTATGGACGCTTGTCTTGCTACTAAAGTTAATTACGTAGATACGGCTAATTATGAGCCTTTAGACACAGCTAAATTTGAGTATAAATGGCAATGGGAATACCGTGAAAGATTTGAAAAAGCTGGTATTACAGCGTTATTAGGCAGTGGATTTGACCCTGGAGTTACAGGTGTTTTTTCGGCATATGCTTTAAAACATCAATTTGACGAAATTCACTATATAGATATATTAGATGCAAACGCTGGTGACCATGGCTATCACTTTGCAACTAATTTTAACCCAGAGATTAATATCCGTGAGATTACTTCTAAAGGTAGATATTTTGAGAACGGCGAATTCATAGAGACAGAGCCGATGGAAATAAAGAGAACATATAACTTTCCAGAGATAGGCGAAAAAGATATGTACTTATTGTATCACGAGGAACTTGAGTCGTTAGCTATTAATATGACAGGCATAAAAAGAATTAGATTTTTTATGACGTTTTCTGAAAAGTATTTAACACATCTTAAAGTTTTGGAAAATGTAGGAATGACTAGTATAGAGCCTATAAAATTTGAGGGACAAGAGATAGTACCGCTTAAATTTTTACAAGCAGTTTTACCAGACCCAGCTAGTCTTGGACCAAGAACTAAAGGAAAAACTAATATAGGTTGTATTTTTAGAGGTATAAAAGACGGCAAAGAAAAGACTTATTATTTATATAACGTGTGTAACCACGAAGAATGCTACAAAGAGGTAGAATCGCAAGCAATTTCTTATACGACGGGCGTTCCAGCTATGATAGGAGCTATGATGCTATTAACTGGCAAATGGAATAAAGCGGGAGTATATAATATAGAAGAATTTGACCCAGACCCTTTCATGGAAGAACTAAATAAGTGGGGACTTCCTTGGCAAGAAAGCTTTGCTCCAGATTTGGTAGATTAGTATTAAATTAAAAAATAATTTTAAGAAAGGGTAAAGAGTTGTTATAGATGGATTTTAATAAGTTTGATTTTACGAAAATAAACACGCCTTGTTATGTAGTAGACGAGACTCTACTCAGGCATAATCTACAGATATTAAAAGATGTTCAAGACAAAACAGGTGCTAAAATATTACTCGCTACAAAAGCTTTTTCTATGTTCTCTACTTTTGATATAATCTCAGAGTATTTAACAGGCGTTACCTCTAGCTCTCTTTTTGAGGCTAGATTAGGCTTTGAGGAAATGGGAAAAGAAGTCCATATATATGCCCCTGCCTATAATCCAAAAGATTTTGCGGATATTTTAAGATATAGTGACCACATTGTTTTTAATTCTTTTAGTCAGTTTAGGAAGTATAAGCAAGAAGTTAGTAATTTTAATAATCTTTTTGACACTGATATTCAAGTAGGGGTGAGGATAAATCCAGAGTACTCAGAAATAGAAAAAGATATTTATAACCCTTGTTTTGAAAATTCACGTATGGGGCTCACTCTACAAAACTTTGACGAAGAATTGTTTAAAGAGCTAAACGGTCTACATTTTCATACTCTTTGTGAACAAGGTGCAGAAACTTTAAAAGCTACTCTTGATATAGTAGAAGAAAAATTCGGTAAGTACTTAGCTAGTGACAACATAAAATGGCTTAATTTTGGCGGTGGTCACCACATAACAAATGATGATTACAACATAAATCTTCTTGTCGAATGTATCAACTATATGAAAGAAAAGTATAATTTGCAAATATACCTTGAGCCAGGTGAGGCTATAGCTATTAATACTGGCTTTTTGGTTTCAAGTGTGCTGGAAGTTATGAAAAATAATATGCAAATAGCTATACTTGATACTTCGGCTACTTGTCATATGCCAGACGTTTTAGAGATGCCTTACAGACCAAATGTTATAAATTCTAAGCTTCCTAATGAGTTAAAGCATACTTATAGGCTAGGTTGCCCTACTTGTTTATCAGGTGATGTGATAGGGGATTACTCTTTTGATAATGAGCTGAAAGAAGGTGATAAGCTGGTGTTTTGTGATATGGCTATATATTCGATGGTGAAGAACAACACTTTTAACGGCATAAATCTACCTTCTATTTATTTTAATGACAAAAATAATAATATTAAGCTTATTAAAGAGTTTGGTTACCAAGACTTTAAAGGTAGATTATCTTAAAATTTATCTTAAAATTTATCTTAAAATTAGATTGACTTAGAATTAAGTAGTATATATTTATTAATATATAAGAAAGGTCACAAATTAAAATTATGACGCAAATAACTGTAACCGAAAATAACCAAAATCAAAGGCTAGATAAGTATTTATTAAAGTATTTAAATAAGTCGCCTAAATCATTTATTTATAAGATGATAAGAAAAAAAAATATTAAGCTTAATGACAATAAGTGCAACGGAGATGAGATTATATCAAAAGGCGATGTAATTACTTTATACTTATCCGACGAAACTATACAAAATTTTAAAGGCAATAAAAAAGTTAATTTTATTAAAGATAAGAATTTTAAAATTGTTTTTGAAGATGAAAATATTATGATAGTTTATAAGCCTATAGGTGTAATGAGTCAGCCAACAACTAGTAAAGACAAAGACTGTTTAAATAACCAGTTATTGTCTTACTTATATGAAAAAAAAGAGTATAATGGCAGTCAAGACTATACTCCGTCTCTTTGTAATAGGCTAGATAGAAATACTAGTGGGATAGTTTGCTTTGGAAAAAACTTTAAAGCTCTACAGTCTATGAATAACGCTTTTAAAGACAAAAAAATAGATAAGTATTATATAACTGCCGTTCACGGGGAGCTTAAAAAGGCGGACAAAGTTGTATTATATCATTCAAAAGACAGTGATAATAACAAAGCGATTATAAGCAGTGAGGCTAAAGAGGGTTATAAGCAAATTATTACAGAGTATAAGCCTATCAAGTACAAGGAGGGCAAAACTCTAGTAGAAGTAAAGCTTGTAACAGGCAAAACGCACCAAATAAGAGCCATATTTGATTATCTAGGTTATCCTATAGTGGGTGACACAAAGTATAATAAGACCCTAAATGAAAGCGATGATCTATTTAATCTACAAAGTCAGTTCCTACATGGTTATAAAATACATTTTGTACACCCTATACCAAATTTTGAATATCTAAGTGACAAGGTCTTTACTTGTAGTTTTATGAGCTTTAAATACAAGCAGATACTAGATTTTTTTGATTACACAATTTAAATAATTAAATATTTATTTAATTATTTAACACTTTTCTATAATTAAGACATATTATAATATAATACTAATATTAATTATGGAGGTGGTCTTAATGCAAGAAGATTTACTTATAAATAAAACTATAGGTTATGCTTTGACAGGTTCTTTTTGTACTTTTGAGAGTACTATTAATCAAATGAAAAATCTTATCTCTAAAGGTGTAAATATAATACCTATTTTTTCTTTTAATTCGCAAAGTATAGATACAAGATTTGGAAATTCAAAAGATTTTATACTACAAATAGAAAATCTAACAGGAAATAAAGTAATAAAAACAATAGAAGATGCAGAGCCTATTGGACCAAAAAGTTATCTTGACATCATGATTGTTGCGCCATGTAGTGGGAATACTCTAGCCAAAATAAATGCTGGGATATGTGATACGCCAGTTTTAATGGCAGTAAAAGCGCATATAAGAACCAATAAGCCAGTTGTCTTAGCGGTATCTACCAACGATGGATTAGGTGCTAATTTTAAAAATATAGCAGAAATGATGGATAAAAAGAATTTTTACTTCGTACCTTTTGGTCAAGATGACTTCATAAATAAACCAAAATCTCTAGTAGCAGATTTTAAGCAAATTCCTAAAAGCTTAACGCAGGCTTTAAAAAATAAACAAGTACAGCCATTAATTATAGAGTATTTAAAATAAATTATAATTAAAAAATATAAAAAAATAAATAAAAAACAAAAGAAAAAGTTAATTTAAGTTTTGTTATATACGTTGTTAAATAAGTATCAAATAAAATAATTATTGGGTAGAACTATTGGATAAGTAAGTAGGGTTGAAGAAGTTAGGAAAATATAATGCTGTGAAAATATATAATTTTGTAGAAAATTATTGTCTAATATTTTGTTAATTTACAATTATTTTGTTTAAAATGTTGATAATAAATTTAAAACTGTGAAAAATATATTAAAATTAATTCAAAAAATTAAAAAAATATATTAAATTTAACAAAAAATAACTTTTTTACATAATTAATAATATCGGGGTATAAAATTTAATAATAAATAATAATAAAATAGCTTTACAATTAATAAAAAATAATGTAAAATATACAAAGATATAAATATAAGAAAATATTTTATATAAATTATGAAGTTGTTTTATTCAAATTTAACTGTATTTAAGGGTTTTTTAACTAGTTGTAAAAAATAAACAAGGGTAGATTATAGTTAAAGTTGTTTGGGATATTATTTAAAAATATTTGTGATTTTGTTTATGACGTAGACTAAATAATAAATCAAATACGTTTTGATGTCTATAATTTATTTAATAATAGTTGTTTATCAAGATTTTAAAATTTGGACAGCAAAGGATATATAGACGTTAATACTCTAAATAATAATGTTAAATAAGATGTAAATATCTAAATATTTTAGTTTAATTAATAATAAATAAATTAATAGTAAACGATAAAAATACATAATAATATACTGACTTTTATAATTTAAAAAATAAAAAAATAAAAATATTTAAAGAAAGGAATTGCCAAAAAACTATAAATATGTTACAATGATTTTATGAATTGCTTAATAATACTTGTGACTTTGGTCGTAAAGTGGATTGAACAAAATTTAAAAAGTAGAGCTGTGAGTGCTATTATTCTAATTACTAATGGAGACTGAGTATGCGTTACTAGTAACATAACAACTTAAAACTTTATAAAATATTATAAATATTATTATAAAAATATAAAAACCAACATAGTTAAAATATTAAAATATTAAAATATTAAA
>JAWXUY010000089.1:0-7156 GCA_044425885.1 bacterium
TATAATTATATAAATTTTCTAATTACTATACCTGTATATATCTTTGTCTAAAATTACTAAAAATTACAAAATATTATTTAACTATTGAAAACATTATAGTTATTTGTTATAATTAAATTATATAGAATAATATGATTTTTTTATATAATAATTTTAAATAATAGGAGTGATTTATTTTGAAAATTGCAGTATTGGGTTGTAGTGCTTTGGGTATGTTTATAGGGTCTTATTTATCAAAGAACAATGAGGTTTATTTAGTTGATATAGATAAAGCTAGAATTAATGATATAAATTCTAAGGGAGTTGTTATATGTGAACCCGATAATTCTTCATATAAGGCGTTCCCCAGCGCTACTACAAAAGCTGTAGAGGTTGGTAAAGCTGACTTAGTTATATTTTTTGTAAAACCTTTTTGTTATGAAAGCGCTATAAAAAACAATAAAAATCTAATAGACAAAAATACCTATGTCATGACTCTACAAGATATATCGGACTATGATAACGTTTTTTCTAAATATATTTCAGAAGATAAGATTATACTCGGAAATACTACTCATACTAGTTCTATTATAAAGGGTAAAGATAGAAATCATATTAATCACGATGGAAGCGGTCAATCCCATATAAATTTACCATTTGGAGATAATAAAAACTTAGAAGATATAATACATAATTTTAATAAGTGTGATATAGAAACATACTTATATAATAAATAAATTATAATATTTATTTGTTGTATTTGAATTTAGAGTAGGTTATAATAAATTATTAATATTAAATATATTGCAAAAGGAGATACAATATGGATTTGGATTTTAATATACTAGAATGTTTTTCACAAGGAGTGATTATTAAAAAAATAGGAACCCCTGAAATACTATATACAAATTTAGCTATGAGAAATATGTTAAATTTAGCTAACACTGAATCAATATTATCTATGTATCAACTTATTAATAGTGAAGATGCTTTTCTTAGTACTAGTAGTCAAATAATAAAAGATTTAAATAAAAATAATATTGCTTACGGAAGCGTATTTTTTAGACATGAAGACGCTACTTTATACGAGTATTCATTTAAATGTACTTATCTAGATAGAGAGCAAGATATAGTTATATTTGTTTTTGATATTCCAAGTAATTTTGCAGATTTTGCAAATAGTAAAGATTTAGATTTAAATCTAGTAGAGGTTACAGAATTCTTGCCTAACGGTATTATGGTAATGAGTATAGAGCCAGAGCTAAGTATTAGATACGCAAATAAAGAACAATATAAAATACTAAACATGGATAGTAATACAGAGAAGTTTAATTCTTTATTTAGTGATAGTATATACGAAGAAGATAGAGATTGGGTAATATCAGAGATTTATCAAAACTTAGATAATAAAGTTGATGTAGATATAGAATTCAGAATGAAAGAGAAAAATAATAATATAAAATGGGTAAGGCTTTACGGACGTGAGAATTTATCGAACGGAGAGAGGTTATTTTATTCTAGTTTAAAGGACTTGAGTAATAGGCGTGAAATAAATGATAAGCTCTACTTAGAAAGAGTTTTATTTAATAAGATTACTGAAATATCTGACGAGATAATATTTAGATTAGATTTAAAAACAGACACTATTTATTTTATGGGTAAAAACGCATCTATTTTTGGTGATAACTCAAAATTAAATAATTTTCCTAAGTGCTTTTTAGATTTGAATATTATATATGATGAAGATATGCCTAAATTTATGGAGCTAGTAGAAGCTTTAAAATCTGGAAAATATTTATATACGGAGCTTAGGCATTGTGACTTAAATGGAGACCATGAATGGTATAAGCCTATATATAGCTTTGTAAAAGATAATAGCGGTACTCCAGTTTTAGCTATAGGTAAATTTGTTAATATAAATTATCAAAAGATTTTACAAGAACAAGCTAAACGTGATTTATTAACAGGTTTTTATAATAAAGTCTCTACAGAGTCAGAAGTAGATGCTATTATATCTTTAAGCCAAACAAACGAACACGCTTTATTTATTATAGATTTAGATAATTTTAAAGCCATAAATGATAATTTGGGGCATCATTTTGGGGATTTTGTGCTAAAAGAAGTAGCGAGAGACTTAAAAGAATGCTTTAGAAAAGATGATATATTAGGGCGTATAGGCGGAGATGAGTTTATTATATTACTCAAAAATTGCATAGATATAGATGTAATAACAGAAAAAGCAATACAAGTTTGTAATGCATTACAAAAAACTTATCACTCTAATAATACAAGTTATGCTATCTCTACGAGTATAGGAATAGCGATATGTCCAGAAGATGGCGATAACTTTGAAGCTTTATACCAAAAAGCCGATAAGGCTTTATACTACTCTAAAGAGCATGGCAGAAATTGTTTTACTTTCTATAGCGAAGATTTTAAATCAAATACACCTTCTATACTAGTTCCAAATCTTAACCATAGCAATAGAAGAAAATATGAGCTTATAGATAATGAAATAGTAGATGATATATTTAATTTATTATACGAAGCAAGTGATATACCATCGGCTATTATAAAAACTCTCAAGTATCTCGCTTCTGATTATGATGTACAAAGATGTTATATTTATGAGCATGATGGAGACTCTAATTATTTAATAACGTACCAGTGGGAAAGCAAATACATAGAGGTAAATAGTATGCTGGAAAAGATAGACGAAAAAATATTAAAATCTATTTTTAGTAAAAGCAATGATGATGGCATTTTTTACATAAACAATATTAATTTAATACCTGACCCAGATGTTATAAGTCTTATGCAAACCGACAACGTACAATCTACTTTTTTAGTAGAGTCTAGAAAGAAATCAAATTATAAAATGTTTTTCGGGTTAGACGATTGTATGAAAAATAGAAACTGGAAAGAGAAAGATATTAAAACTTTAAATCATGTTGTTAAAATGATATTCTTAATGATAACTAACTACAATGATATAAATAATAATAATAATAATAATAATAATAAATAATAATAAATAATAAATAATAATAAATTTAGAAAGGAACTTTTATATGGATTATCGTTTTGAATTTTTAGAATATATAGAGACTGGCGTTATAGTATATGACTTATTTACTCTAGAAGTTGCATTTATAAATAAAATAGCTAAGAAAATTTTAAATAATAATTTAGATGATAATATAAGTAACATGAGTAATATAAGTAATATAAGTAATATAAGTAATATAAGTAGTATAGATAATATAGATAGCATAGATAATATTTTTGATAACATAAAAAATATTTTTTTAAAGCCTAGTAACATATCAGATAATATAATTATTAATGAACATATATATTTAAAATCTTCAAGCAATAGCTCTATGCAAGTTACTTTTGAGTGTACTTGGTTTGATAAGTCTAAAGACTTAATTAGCTTAGTTTTTAAAGATGTATGCGAGATTATTAATAAAGATAGTGTTATACAGGATTCTTGTGGTAAAAATATTAAATTTGAAGAAATTACAGAGTTTTTACCTAGTGGCGTTTTGGTTATGAATATAGACGAAGAAATGTCTGTTGAGTACGCTAACTCCGAGCAATGTAGAATAATGGGTATAGACGATACCAAAAAAAATTTAAAGACTTTTTTAAAAGATTCTATTTATGAGGAAGATAAAGACTGGGTAATAAGCGAGATATACCAAAGCTTTCACCACCAAAAAGACGTTGACATAGAATTCAGAATGAAGTCTTCAAATAATACTGCCAAATGGGTAAGATTATTTGGACGTGCTAAGCAATCTGAAGATGGTAACATATTATTTTATTCCAGCATAAAAGACCTAAGTAATAGGCGTGAAATAAATGATAAACTACATCTAGAGAGAGTGCTCTTTCATAAGCTTACTGAAATGTCTGAGGAGATTTTATTTAGGCTAGATTTAAGCACAAAAATTATACACTTCTTAGGAAATAGGTTTCCAAAAATATTTAATACTGATGACACTGTAGCAGAAAATTTTCCAGAGTCTATACTAGAAAGAAATATAATACACGAAGAAGATTTACCTATTTTTAATTCTATGCTAAATTCTTTTAAAAATGGCGAATGTAAATTAGTAGAGCTTAGACTCAAAATGAAAGAAGGTCTTACTTGGTATAATATCCAGTATAACTTTGTAAAATCTAGCGAGAATAGCCCACTACTAGTAGTCGGTAAACTTATAAATATCCAAAAGCAAAAATTACTAGAGCAACAAGCCAAAATAGATTTATTAACAGGTTTTTATAACAAAATTAATTCAGCTAACGAGGTAAACAAGCTAATACTTGAAAAATACAAAAATAATAATAAAAATAATAGTTTTACTTTTTTTATAATAGATATAGATTACTTTAAGTCTATTAACGATAATTTAGGGCATCATTTTGGGGATATAGTCCTGCATGATATAGCTAGTGATATCGGTAATTGTTTTAGACATCAAGATATATTGGGGCGTATAGGCGGTGACGAGTTTATAGCTGTAATGCAAAACTGTGAAAATATAGATGACATAGAGACCAAAGCTAGACAAGTTTGCAAAGCCTTACAAAAGACTTTTAAGGGCAAAGATAAATCTTACTCTATTTCAGCTAGCATAGGCATAGCTAGATATCCTATTGATGGAGTAAGCTATGAGATGCTATACCAAAAAGCAGATATCGCTCTATATAAAACAAAAGAAAATGGCAAAAACAATTTTACTATCTATTCTACAAATCTAAACACAAAAACTAAGCAAATAATCTCTCAAATACACACTTCTAAGCGAACTGACGCACTTTTAGTTAATTTTACAGTCATAGCTACTGTGTTTAATTTATTATACGAAACTTTAGATATTAGATTATCGCTTAATACTATTTTAGAGTATATAGGTCTTAATTATAAACTAGATAGATGTTATATTTTTGAAACTCTAGATGAAGGGCATACTTTTATTAATGATTATCAATGGGATAAGGATATAGGCTTTATAACAGAGGACCGAATGCAATACATAGACGAAAGCGTTTTACTAAGTATTTTTGAGCTAGCCGACGAAGATGGTGCTTATTTTACGAATAATATCTATGAAATTCCTAACCAAGATGCAATAGAAATATTAGAAAAAGATAACGTTAAATCTATGTATATAGTACAATCTTTAAAAAACAAGAACAAACGTGCATTTTTTGGAGTAGAATATTGTAAAGAAGAAAAGATTTTACTAGATCAAGAGCAAAGAACTTTATTCCATGTAGCTAGAATGATTTTTGGCACTCTAACAGAGTTTAATCTTATTCAGTCTATTAGTAATAAGATTAATAAACTAGAGAATGATAAAAAATTAAAATAAATTAAATTAAATTAAGAAAGGTATAAATATTATATGCGAATTTTTGGAATGATATTAGGCGGACTTATTGCTTTGTTTGGGCTTAGCATTATACTAACGCCTCTTAGAAGTTATTTTTTAATCGGTTGGATTACTGGAGTAGTACTGCTTTGTAACGGCTTACCAATGTTATTTTCTGCTATAAGAAGAAAAAATCGTAGTAGGATTATTATGGGGCTTATTACTTCTATCGTAGGTGCTATACTACTAGTCTCTGATTTTAACCATATCTTAACTCAAGTAGTAATGGTATATTTAATAGCTGGTGGAATTATGCTTTCTGGTATTATAGAACTTTTAATCGGATATATCGCCTATAAAAAAACTGGAACAGGAAAATTAGCTTTAATATTCGGTAGTATTTCTTTTTGTATAGGTCTAGCTGGTATTATATTTAAAAACGCCACTATTTATATAATCGGAGTGATAGTAGGTTATCATATAGTAAGAATAGGGCTTGCTATATTTATGACTGCTCGTGACATAAATAAGCCAGATATTATAGACGTAGACGGAAGACCATTAAAATAAAAATAATAATAAAAATAAAAATACACCTAAGTTTTATTATAAAATTAGATGTATTTTTTTATATCATTTAATTCTAATATTATTTTTCCATTTAGATTTAAACCCTTCTATATCTACTTCGCTGTAAAAATGATGAATATAAGGGTCGTTATAACTAATATTAAAAAACTCCTCCGAAAATCTAATTTCACTTTTTGCTCTATTATAAATATCTGCTATCCATTTTTCTGATGCAAGATTAGAATTTTCAAGAGTATTAAATGAAACACCTGCCCATTCTGATAACTCTGGTATAATTCCATTTAATTTTTCTAACTGATATACAAATACCTCTATATTACCTTCTTTTATAATCGAAAACCCTACTTCTTTGTCAAATGGATACCTTAATACATCTATTATATTTTCTTCAAAAGACTTAAAAAAAAGCTCTACTCTTGATGATTTTACTATATCCTTATTATGTTTAATATTAAATCTATTGCAATCATGTTTTTGCATTTCTATATTAGGATTTAACATGGCGTCAACAAAAGTTTGCACATCTATTATTTCTTTTTTATAAAAACTATCATATAAAAATGATTTACCTAACTTAGAAATTATTTCAAACATCGCTGATAAAGTCCTTGATAGAGGCTCTCTAACAGCGGTAATTATTTTTATTTTTTTGTCTTTCGGAAAATAATTTAAATTCAATTGAGATGGATAATGAGTAAAAATAGAGTTTATATTATTTTTTTCAAAAGTTTTTTGAATTGTAGAGTCACCTGTTTTTCCAACCATACATACAAATATATCAAAATCTTTCTGCTTGCCCATAAATGAATCAAATAAAATAAGTTTCCTCTCATTTACAAACTCCGACCCCAATTCATTTTTTAACTTTAGTAACTCTGGTGATTTTCTATATTTATCACATTTTATATAATATCCTAGTACATTAATAGCTTCTTCATAGCATATTAAATTACTAATACCTATTTTCTCAATTTCTTCCTTTACTTTACTCTCAATCTCTTGTTCTAAAGCTAGATGTACTAAAACATCTTTTTCACTCTCTTTTGATTGCAATCTTATAAGTCGATATGGTGAGATTACTCGAATTCCATCTACCTCTTTATCCCATTTATTAGGATTATTATCACAAAAATAATCTACTTTTATATTTAAGACTTTTAATAATCTTGAAATATTCTCACTTAACTCTATTGGGGGGGGGG
>JAWXUY010000090.1:0-7138 GCA_044425885.1 bacterium
AATAGTAGTGAGCGTGATAGCATTTTTTAGCTTATTATTTGCGCCTAATCGGGGTATTATATATGATGTTTATAAGAAAAAGCAAATAAAGAATATGATTAAAAAGAGAGGAGCTTAGAGTTATTATGACATCTTTGGTAGAAATTCAATTAATAGCAGTATTGATATCTATAAGCTGTTCTTTAGTGGGAGTATTTTTAGTTTTGCAAAAAATGGCTATGATGTGCGATGCCATAACACATACTATACTATTAGGGATAGTTTTGGGGTATTTTATAGTTAAGGATTTAAACTCGCCGTATTTAATATTAGGAGCTACTATAATAGGAGTCGTGACAGTCTGGCTAATACAACTTATTTCAGATACGAAGTTAGTTGCGAAAGACGCATCTATAGGGATTATATTTTCTTTTTTGTTTTCAGTAGGGATTATATTAATATCACTATTTGCAAGCTCTACTCATCTTGACACGGACTCTATATTGTTAGGGGAATTGGTGTTTGCTCCATTTAATAGACTGGTGATATTTGGAGTAGATATAGGAGCGAAAGCTATTTATACGAGCGGAGGAATATTACTTATAAATATGTTGTTTATAGGATTATTTTTCAAAGAATTAAAACTAGTTACGTTTGACCCTTTATTGGCAGTATCACTTGGTATATCACCGATTATAATAAATTATATGTTAATGACGTTAGTTTCACTTACGACGGTAGGGGCTTTTGAGTCGGTAGGGTCTTTGCTAGTTATAGCATTTATGATAGTGCCAGCGAACACAGCCTATTTATTGACAGATGATTTAGATAAAATGATTGCTTTGAGTATTTTGTTTGGAGGAGTAAGCGCAATAGTGGGATGCCAATTTGCATTTGCATTAGATATATCAATAGCAGGGAGCATATCTATGGCTTGTGGATTAATATTTGGCATAGTATTTGTGCTAGCACCTGAGAAAGGGCTCGTATACACATGGTTGAAGAAGAAAAAACAAAAGAAAGAGTTTGAGGAGTTGCTAGTGCTGTTTTATATAAATAAAAATAATAGTTTAGATAATATAAATATAAATATAGATAAGTTAAATAATACTATTGAGTCGTTAGTAAAACAAAATAAATTAGAAATAAAAGATAATAATAATTTAAACAAAGATGCGTGTATCACTCCACTTGGACTAGATTTTTTAAATTTAAATAATTTTTTAAAATAATATAAAATAACTTGTATATTAACTTGTATATTATATGTGGTCTGTGTTATAATATTAATTATTGGAAATTTTTAAAAATTAAATAAAAGGGAGGAGACATATTTATGAATTATAACGTAATGAATTGTATGTCGCAAGGGGTAATTATTAAAGAAGCTGTATCATCTAGAATATTGTATATGAATAAAGCGATGAAAGATATGCTAAATATTACAAGTGATAGAGCAATAGAAACAATGGACGAGATTTTACAAAGCCAAGATATGCTAGAATTTACTAACGAAAAAATTCAGGATGAGCTAAAAGAAAAAAACGAAGCATATGGACTAGTTTACTTTAAGGATAATCATGGGAATATACTAGAGAGTTCTTTTAAATGTACATATACTGATGATAATAACAATGTTATATTATACGCATTTGAGGACTCATATAACGTAACAAGCGAAGAACATTTAAATTTAGTAGAGATAACAGAATTTTTACCTAATGGGGTTATGGTTATGCATATAGAGCCAGAGCTTTCAGTCAGCTACGCTAATAACGAGCAGTATAAGATACTAAACTTAGATAATAGTAAAGACGAGTTTAATAAATTGTTTAAATACTCTATTTATGAAGAAGATAGGGATTGGGTTATGGCTGAGATATATGATAACTTGCATAATGAAGTTGACGTTGATATAGAGTTTAGAATGAAAGGTAAGAGAAATACTATTAAATGGGTAAGGCTATATGGTAGAGTTAGGGAGTCATCTAATGGACAGAAATTATTATACTCTAGCTTAAAAGATCTTAGTAATAGACGTGAAATAAATGATAAATTACATCTAGAGAGAATATTATTTCACAAAATAACAGAGATATCTAACGAGATAATATTTAGACTGGATTTAAGAACTAATATTATTCACTTTATAGGCAAAAACAATGGTATATTCGGCGATAACACTTCTCTTGAAAATTTTCCACAATGTTTTTTGGATTTAGGTATTGTTTATGAAGATGATATTCCAATATTTTTGGAGCTAGCAGAAGCACTTCAACAAGGTAATCATAAATACATAGAAACACGCCATAAAATACAAGATGGTTCTCTTGAGTGGCATAAAGCAGTTTATACTTTTGTCAAAGATAGCGATGATGAGCCGATATTAGCGATAGGTAAACTAATAAATATCAATGACCAGAAAATATTACAAGAACAGGCAAAAAGAGATTTGTTAACAGGGTTTTATAATAAGATATATACAGAAGTAGAGGTTAATAAACTAGTAGCGATAAGCGATATGAATGAACATGTTTTATTTATAGTTGATTTAGATAATTTTAAAGCAATAAATGATAATTTAGGGCATCATTTTGGTGATTTTGTTTTGAAAGAGGTAGCGACAGATATAAGAAAATGCTTTAGGAAAAATGATATACTTGGGAGGATAGGCGGAGATGAGTTTATAATCGCTATGAAAAACTCTAGTGACGTAGATATAGCATCTGAAAAGGCTACTCAACTCTGTAATATACTACAAAAAACTTATTATTCAAATGATACAAGCTATTCTATTTCAGCGAGTATAGGAGTAGCGCTTTGTCCAGAAGATGGAACAAATTTTGAAGACCTTTATAAAAAAGCCGACAAGGCTCTATACGCTTCTAAAAATTTTGGTAAAAATACATATACTATTTATAATAAAAAATCTATAAAAACTAGTAATTCTGTAATACCAAACTTAAATAAAAATCCTAAGAAAAGAAATATTTTATTAGATTTTGAGGTATTAGATAAATCTTTTAGCTATTTATACGAGTCAGAAGATGTGCCTAATGCAGTTGAGAAAGTATTGGAATACCTTTGTAATTATTATAAAGTAGATAGAGGCTATATATTTGAAACGTCACCGCACCAAAAAGAAGACTATAGAAATACATACCAGTGGGAATGCGATAAAACAGCTATAAAAGGAAGTGTTACTTATATAACTAAAAATGACTTTAATAGCCTATTTGAAAAAAGCAATGATGACGGCATATTTTATGCAAATGATATGAGTATAATAAATAATACAAATACAATTAATTTAATAAAACAAGATAATATTTCTGCTATATTCTTGGTCAAGTCACTTAATAATAACTCTAGTGATTTATTTTTTGGGCTAGATGACTGCAAGAAAAAAAGGATATGGAGTGAAAAAGAGATAAAGACTTTATTCTATACCTCTAAAATCCTATTTATGGTCATATCAAACTACAATGAAGTACGAAATTTAAAAATAAAATAAAATAAAATAAAATAAAATAAAATAAAATAAAATAAAAAATAAATTTATATGATGTATACACACTTATATAAATTTATTTTTTATTTTATAATTTATAATCTATCGTCTATAATTTCTTCTATTTTTACACCGCTCTCCAACAGCTCTTGTCGCTTTTTAGCTTTCATAGCTATTTTATTTTTATACATATTTTCATCAGCTTCGTCAAAAATTTCACGAGTCTTTTTAGAACGAGTTTCTGAATTTGTTATAGAATAACCAGCGGCACAAGACAACTTGAAAACTTTATTTTTTGTTTCGTTAAATTCATTTATTAAAAAGTCGACTTGTTTTAAATACTGCTCAACGTCTTTCACTTCGGCAGAAGAAAAGTAAGCCATAAACTCATCTCCTCCATATCTGCCAACAAAAATTTCTTCTGAAAAAATCTTTGTAGCCTCTCTAAGTTGGGCAGCAAAACTAGCTATTAAATCGTCCCCTGCTCTATGCCCATGAGCATCGTTTGTTAGCTTTAAATCGTTTAAGTCAAAAATGATTATTGCACGGTCTTTGGGACTATCATCACCAGATGTATTTTTTATTATATCCTGACATTTAGTTCTATTATAAAGACCAGTTGAAGTATCTATAAACATCTCTTTAGACATCTCTTTATTTTTATCTAATTCTTTACGTGTATCTATTAATATTTTAATTAATAAAAGCGCTATTACCCCAGCATTTAGAGTTAAATAATAATTAAGTTTTTTCACATATTCCGATATGCTGTTGGTGTGAGTACTATAAACTTTTATTATTATTTCAGACCTTTCATAATTATACTCACTAACTGAAAATAATAACGTTCTATTATTTTCTAATTTGTATTCAGTTAGAGTATTAAGAAATATGTTAAAATTACTAATAAACTCGTCTACTAATTCTATAAGCTCTGGATTAGACTGCGAATAACTTTCATACTCGTTATAAGACTTTATTTTATCGACTAGAACTTGCATTTCAAATATCATATCATCAGTAAAACTATTTTCAAGCTCGAGCTTAGCAATTCTTTGCACTCCAGAATTAACGTCGTCCATGTAAGATAAATGCTCTAAGTCACTATCTAGACCATTTTGTTGAGAGTCGGTAAATAAATAAAGTGAAACTAAAGAAAATATAAAAAATACTAGTAGAAATTTAAATATATTATCGCTATTTTTTTTAACCATGCTCTATTCTGCTACTTAATATATATAAATAAATATATTAAATATTCTAGTAGCTTTTCCTTTCTTTTATTTTAATTTTTATTTTAATTTTTTTTATGATATTATTAATTATTAAATTTATTAATTACTTAAGTTTAATATACTGCTCCTCATAGTCTAGTATGGACATCGGCTTGGCGAATACATAACCTTGCCCTTGCTCACAACCTATGCTATTTAAAAATATTATTTGATCGTCAGTCTCCACTCCCTCACAAACAACTTTAAAGTCTAACTCTTTTGCTAAATTAATGATATTTTTCATTAGGATTTTGTCTTTAGAGACTAAACTGTCTTTGGTACAAGTGATGTTATCTAGGAAGCCTTTGTCTATTTTTAATATATCTACATTTATGTCTGTTAGAGTTTGTAGAGAAGAATAGGCTGTTCCAAAATCATCTATTGATATTTGTAGATTTTGTAGTTTTATTTCATCTATAAAAAACTTGAGAGTATTTTTGTCTTCTACGAATAGACTTTCGGTTATTTCGAGCTCTAAATATTTTAGGGGTATATTGTATTTTCTTACAAGCAACATAAATTTTTGGATAAAATTTTTGTCTTTTATGTGATTTCTGGATACATTTACAGATATTGGATAAACTGCTAAATTATTATCAAGGCACTTTCTTATATACCTCATTACTTTTTCATATACTATAAAATCTAGAGTAGTTATGAAACCATTTTTTTCGAATAGAGGTATAAATTGGTCTGGGAATATCATTCCTCTAGGAGTCACCCACCTAACTAATGCCTCTGCCCCACATATTTCTTTAGTTTGAAGATTAAACTTAGGCTGTAAATAAGTAGTGAACTCGTCATTTGCGATAGCATAAGGAATTTGTTCTTCTATTTGTATGTCTCTTTGGAGCTTTCGGTCTATTTCGGCATTGTAATAATAGAAAGAATTTTTAATAGAGCCTTTTACGCTTTTTTTTGCCGTTGTTGTTTGGTCTAGTAGAACATTAAAAGGTAACCTTTTGTTTACAAGAGTTACCCCACCTACTACAACTAGATTAACATCTTGGAAATATTTATTTTTCATGTTTTCAAAATTATTAAATAACTTTCTTAACTTCATGTGTAGATGGACATCATCTTCATAATGGATAAATATAGAAAACTTGTCTTCACCTAGTCGACAGAAATGTTCTTCTGTGTCTATAAAATTTTGGATTTCTTTGGATAATTTTTTTAGTATCATATCACCGAAATCATAACTAAAATTTTTGTTAATATACTTAAACTTTTCTATATCAATGGTGCAAAGAACATACTTGTCATTGCTACGTTGTACAAAAGAAGTATAATACTCTTTAATACCAGCTATAAGAGATACACCAGTTAGATTATCGACCGCATTAATTTGGTTTATGTAATCCATGCTGTCTTTGGCATAAATCATATAAGCTTCTTGACCATTTAATAACTTAAAAGAAATACATTTTTTCACCCACTGTTGCTTATTTATGTTAAGTAGCTCTTTTTTTATATAAGAATGATTGCCATGCTCATCTACTTTTATAATATCATGGCAATCACTACCATACTTAATATCATGATTAATATTTTTATAATAATTATTAAAATAGACTACTTTTAAATCTTCTTTTTTTATTACAGCTACAGGTAACTTTTCTTTTTGAATAATTTGCTGACTTATTAATAACTCATTTTCGAATTTGGCTTTTTGGAGCATAGTTTTCAACCTATTTGTGATAGCTTTACATAAGACAGTAATTAATTTTATTTGATAATCAGATAAAGACTTGTTGTTGTGGTTTTCAAATACATAGTAAGTAAATAAATCATGATAACTTGCTAGATATACATAACAATCACTAATAATAGCATTATTTAAGAATTCAAACCCTACATCACAGGTAGCCTTTTGGACTATTGAAGAATTATTGGTATAAATATAATTATCCTCATTGAATAAACTAATGAATTTTTTCTTTTCATTGCTTAGAGGTTGTTCAAATAGATTAAAACAGTCATTAACCCTAATATTGTTGATAGACATATAATCAATAAAACCTTCATATTGGTTATATTCCTGTGTTTTAACATAATTATCAGTATCACTATTATAAGATATTACTGTTAATTTATCTATATTACACATATTGCAAATTTTATTTAATAATAAAACTATAGCATTTTTGGAGTTATTATTTGAATAAAAATCATCTAATACATTTAATAACTCATCTTGGTCAAAATTACTTTTTAGATTATTTGTAAATTTATCCATAAATATATATTGCTACTCAAAATACTTTTAATTTAAGCATTTAAAATAATAGAATAATTATATTAGTAGCTTTCCCTCCCTTAAAATTTTTTAAAAATTTCATAATAATTTATTTATTTATTTATTTATTTATTA
>JAWXUY010000091.1:0-7122 GCA_044425885.1 bacterium
AATTCCGATATAATTATAAGGCTAATCTACTTATATTTTATATGGACCGTCCTACAATATTTTACCCTCTAATATTATATTGTAAAATATATAACAAATTATACGTATATTAATATTAAATTTAATATATAAAATATAAAATAAATAAAAAAATAAATTATTATACTTTGGAGGTATTTTTAAAAATGGCAAATATTAAATCAGCAAAAAAACGTATTCTTGTAACAAACAAAAAAACTATGAGAAACAAAGCTATTAAAAGCTCTGTTAAAACTTCAATCAAAAAAGTAGTTGTAGCTGTAAAAGAAGGTAACAAAGAACAAGCTCAAGTGGCTTTAAAAGGAGCTGTTAGAAGCATAGATAAAGCTTGTACAAAAGGAATCTTCCACAAAAACACTGCTTCAAGAAAAAAAAGCAGACTTACAAAAGCTGTAAACAAAATTTAGTTTTAAATATATATATTTATTTAAATAAAAAAAGGCTATATAAAAATTAATTTATATAACCTTTTTTTATTATTTTATTATTTTATTAATTATTATAAAATCCTGATGGACTCTCTGATAAGTTTATCATTATATTTTTTATTTGCGTATAGTGCTCTAAAATAACTTTATGTGTCTCTCTACCTATTCCAGATTTTTTATATCCTCCAAATGGCGCTCCCTCTGGTATCTGGTTATATGTATTTACCCACATACGTCCTGTCTCTACTCCTCTTGCTACTCTAATCGCTCTATTTATATCTTTCGTCCATACTGCTCCTCCAAGACCAAACTCACTATCGTTCGCCATACGGATTACTTCTTCTTCTTCTTTAAACTTAATTATACATGCCACTGGTCCAAAAATTTCTTCTTGTGCTATTCTCATGTCATTAGTTACGTCTGCTAATAAAGTCGGCTTCATAAAGCACCCTTTCGCTAGTTCTCCATCTGTTATAGCTTCCCCTCCACAAATTACTCTAGCTCCTTCTTTCTTCCCTTCTTCAACGCATTCTAGCACTTTATTAAGTTGATTTTTATTTACTATACTTCCCATTTGAGTCTCTTTATCCCACGAAACCCCTACTTTTACTTTATTAAACGCTTCTACAACGTCTTCTAAAAACTTATCGTATATATCTTCGTGTACAAATATACGTGAACCTGCACAACATACTTGACCTTGATTAAATAATATTCCTAGTTGTGCTCCGTCAATTGCTTGTTCCCAGTTACAGTCTGGAAAATATATATTAGCTGATTTCCCGCCTAGCTCTAGTGTAGCTGGAATAATACGTTCTGCTGCTGATAGCCCTACTTGTCGACCTACTTCTGTTGAGCCTGTAAACGTAAGCTTTGAAAATCCTTCGTGGTCTAGCATATACTGCCCTGATTTAGATCCTGCTCCTGTAATTACGTTAAATACTCCCTTTGGTACAACATCTTGTGTTAATCTTGCTAATTCTAGGACTGACAGCGAAGTATCACTAGACGGTTTTATAACTGTACAACAGCCAGATGCTAAAACTGGTGCTAATTTCCAAGCTGCCATCAAAAATGGGAAGTTCCAAGGTACAATTTGTGCTACAACCCCAATTGGCTCACGTAAAATTATAGACAAAAACTGTTCGTCTAACACATTTGCGCTACCTTCCTCTGCCAGTATACATCCTGCAAAGTATCTAAAGTGTTTTACTGCAAGTGGTATATCTACTGCTAAAGTCTCTCTAATCGGTTTACCGTTGTCCAAAGATTCTACCATTGCTAGGTGTTCTGCGTTTTCTTCTATTATATCTGCTATTTGATTTAGTATTTTAGCTCTCTCGCTAGTTGTTACTTTCTTCCACGTCTCAAACGCTTTCCATGATTCTTTAACTGCCAAATCTACGTCTTCTTTTGTAGCTTGTGCGCATGATGACAACTTCTCTCCATTTGATGGACAGCTAACGTCGAAAGTTACTCCATCTGAAGCTTCTCTCCATTCGCCTCCTATGAAAAGTTTATAACTACTCTGAATATCTGCTTTACTCATTATTTATTCACTCTCACTATTTTATTATTTAATAAATAGCCCTTTCTTAATTTATTATAATATTTATTTATTTATTTATTTATTTATTTATTTATTTTTTCATATCTTCTATACAATTTACAGTTTTATATTATGTTTTATTCAATTATTACCAATTTTAAGTTACTCTGCACTAACATTATCAGTGCATTATAACATATATATTATATTAAATTAAATAATATATATGCTATAATTACAATAACACATAAACAAATATATTTCAATACTTATTTTTTAAAATTTTCTTTAATTATTTGATACTACAGTCGCACAGACTATTATAGAAATAGCTATTTGCTCTGCTATTACTATAGCTAGCGTACTATTTAACAAACTTATATCTCCTATATTATCTGCATTATAATATTTATTTAATATCATTGAGACGTGCATATATCTCTGTTGCTTACTTACTCCAAATACCCCACTATAGCCCTTTTGATTTGACAAATACGTATCTACTTCTTCAAATTTATTTATAAGCTCGTCTTGTGTAATATTATTATCCCCTTGATTACCTAAGTTCGCAAGTAAACCAAGTGTAGGTATTTCAAACCCTGTTCCATACTTATAGCCTTTTTCTTTTAACTTATTAAATAAACTAATCGTATTCTGACTTTTTTCTTCTGGTGTACCTTCAAGTAGAGTTAGAACATGGCTTAGTGCTTGCACGGCGTTAGCTGAAGAAAATTTAGGCTTTAATAAATTATAGCATCTCTCTGTTTCTTCTAATATTCTTTCCTCTGACATATCACTTGAAGCGAGTAACAAGCAAAAAGTAATATCTTCACTTGATGTCAAAAATGGGTGTATTTTTCTTATTTGAGTATAAATACTTTTAGCTTTACAAGCTACTTGCTCATAGTTATTAGGGTATACTATATCTGCTAACATAATCGCACCTAAAGCAATATATTGGCTACCTGAAAAATACTTTTTTAATATTTCATAAATAGCACTAGATTTATTTAATTTTTCTAGCGGGTCTATAGATAGAACCATTGATGTTATAAAAGGCATTTTTACCATACCTCTAAAATTAGAAAAACTACTTGTATTTTCTTTTATTATTTTATCACACTCAATAAATCTATTTTCATCTAGCTTTTTACCACTATCCAAAAACATAATCGAGCTATTAGAAATAATATGAGGGTTTTCCCATGTAAAATCTTTTCTTAAAATATCTCTATTTTTTATAAAGTCATTACACATTAACTCTAATTTATTATCTATAATAATCACCTCTACTTATATTATTTATCACTTTTATAATTAAGCTTGTTTATCTGGTCTTTTACTCTTGATATAGCTAGAGCGTTATCTGGAACATCTTTTACTATAGTTGAACCTGCCCCTGTAGTACTATTTTTTCCTAGCTCAACTGGTGCTATAAGATTTGTATTACAACCAATAAAAGAGTTATCTCCTATTACAGTTCTATGTTTATTTTTACCATCATAATTTACAGTCACAGTTCCGCAACCAAAATTAATATTTTTGCCCACGTCTGAGTCGCCTACATAAGTTAAGTGTGATAATTTAGTATTGTCATCTATATTAGAGTTTTTAACCTCAACAAAATCTCCTATTTTTACATGTTCACCTATTTTACAATTAGGTCTAATATAAGCATAAGGTCCTACTGACGTGTAGTTATTAATAAACGAGCTTAAAACTGTCGACTGGTTAATCTCTACGCAGTCTTTAATCTCTGCGCTAGTAATTCTTGCATTAGGTCCTATAATACAATCGCTACCTATAGTCGTATGTCCTTCTATTATAGTATTAGGCAATACAACAGTATCTTCTCCTATTTTAACATCGCTACCTATATACGTATTATTAGGGTCTTCTATCGTTATGCCATTGTTCATGTGATACTCATTTATTCTCTTTTTCATAATACAAGAAACCACTGCGAGTTGTGATTTAGAGTTTACTCCAAAAAATTCATCGCTATCTTTCGATACCATTATACCTATTTTATTTCCTGTATTTTTTATTAATTCCAGCGTATCTGTTAAATAATATTCGTTTTGAGAGTTATTATTCGATAAGTTATTTAGTGCTTGCTTTAATGCGCTTGAGTCAAATATATATACTCCTGTGTTTATCTCATTTACTTCTGCTTCTTTCTCTGTTGCGTCTTTCTGTTCTACTATTTTATTAAATATACCTTTTTCACGTATTATACGTCCATATCCAGTAGGGTTATCTATTTTAGAAGATATAACCGTGGCATAGTTTTGCTCTCTCCTATGTATCTCTATTAATTCTTCTAGTGTTTCAACTTGAACTAAAGGCGTATCTCCACATAGTACTAATATATCTTCGTCATCACCTATATATTCTAGTGCTTGAATAACTGCGTGTCCTGTCCCTAATTGCTCTTTTTGATATGCGTATTTAACTTCTGCCCCTATTATAGATTTAACCATTGCGCTTTGATGTCCCACAATCGTTATAATCTCTGATGCTTTTACTTTTTTAGATGCATCTATTACATAGTCTATCATCGTTTTATCCAAAACTTTGTGTAAAACTTTAGGTATTTTAGATTTCATACGGCTACCTTGTCCGCCCGCTAATATTATTACTTTTAAATTCTTTGAATTCTTCACTATATACCCCTTTATCTAAGGTACAAATGTAAGTGCTTGACTCCCCATCTGTTCCCATGCCTTAATAAATTTATTTTTTGGTTTTTTTTGTACTTCGTCTGGATACATTGGGTCATTAAAATAAATATATTCTTCATCGTATCCTATAATTAATACAGAATGTTCTCTGTATGTCATTGGTATATCGCCTCTAGTCGTATGAAATATCTCAAACTGGCTTTCTGGCAATATATCAAAAGTAGTATTAATAATTACTACCACTGGTCTATTTTGATTAATATAATAATACAAATCTTTAAAATCTACTTCTGTTAGATTTATAGCTCTACCTTCTTGGTAGCTATCCATTAGTTGGTAAATCGGCTCGTTATATGCTCCATATCCTGGATTATTAACCGAGTACATATCCCCTACAAATCCAATATGTGGATTACCATTATATTCTTTTCCATCCAGCGTAAAAATAAATGGCTCTTTTTGAATCTTCTCAGCAAGCTCCATCTTTGATACTGGTAGTCCTATATAATTCATAAGCATAGTCACGCTTGTAACTTCACAACCTCTTGGCAATTCTGGATATTGAGATATTCTTGGCACATAAGGGATTATATAGCTATCTGGAATAGTAACCTGCGAACCTCCCCATATAAAAGTATTGCTCTCTCTATAAAATATAGAAGAATTTGCGTAGCTCTTTGCATATTCTAGTGCCTGTTTATAATCTATAAATTGTTTTAACAGCGTATAATTCTGATAAACCTCGTAAGGTGGGTTATTATCCCATATCCATTTATATTCTCCTGTCTGCTTAATAGACGCATTTTCAAATTGTTCTGCGTATGCAAGTGCTTCTTCGTAAGTATTAAATATCTCTATTATATAATTATTTTGATAAACCTCGTAAGGTCTTATCCCAGAATTAGTAGCTGTAACTATTTTTTGTTCTATATTTTGCGCACTTTGTACATTGCCAGAAGTCGCATTCGTTTTTTGAACGTACAGATATAAAAAAGAAAAATTAATAGTAATAATACAAATAATCAAAAGTATGATTATCTTTTTTTGACCTTCCTGCAAAATAAAATCGCTACTATAAAAATAAATTATTTTCTTTATTTTTATATTATATCTATGTTAATTAAGTCTTATTAAGAATATAACTCTATTCCCTAAAGCCTTATCCTATTCTATACTCTAGTAGCTTTCCCTTTCATAAATTTTTTTTTATTATACTTACCTATATCTATTTCATCACCCGCTTATTTACATATTCTTATTTTAATTATTTTAATTATTTACATACTAATATTACAATATTTTCTCCTATATGTCTAGTTATTTTCATTTTTTTATTTATATTTATCTTAATATTAATAAATTATTTATATTCTAAAATAACACATACTAAAGTCTAAATGAGTTATAAATAAAAAATTTAAAATAAAATTATTTTTTTAGGCTTAAATCAAGCGATTTTATCATTTGTCTGTTTATATTTATATACTAATAGTTTTGTTGGCAAAAATAATCTAATAAATAAGGCTTGGGTATATTTTTTTAGGCATTCTTATAGATTTTCTTTTAATTCCCATGTTATACCGTTTTTTTATTTTTAACCAAAAAAATTTAGACTAATTTTTAATTTAATATTATAATTTATTTTTTTATTATTATTTTAATATTTTTTTAACGTTATTTTACATTTTTTTACATTTTTAATTCAAGTAAAGAGAGTTTTTACCTATCATCACACGTTTAAAATTTATTTTTTAGTTTTTTATGGTAATTTTTGTAATTTATTAGTATTTTTATTAATTATCTAATTATTTTGTCTATTATATTTTCAATCGTGCTCATTTGACAGAATATTTCTTCTAATTAAATTTTATTTTAAGTCTTAAAGTATTTATTTTCAACTTCTTTGAGAATTCTCGCAACATCTTTGTAACACTTTTTGAAAGTTTTACTTGATTTTTTGATTTTTTTATGTTATACTCATTTTAAATTGTGGATAACCACCCCTACTTTTCCACATTTATTTAACAGCTCAAAAACACCCTAAATTTGTTGATAACTCTGTTGATAACTAAAATGAAAATGTTAATAATCTCTACAAGCCAGTATTTCTGCATGTTGAAATGTTGATAAAAGTTTTCCACAATCGTGTTTAAGTGTTTATAACTATGAAAATATTAAAAGTTTTCCACACTTTTTAAGAGATTGTTGATAAAGTTATCAACATATCAACATTTTTTACACTTTTTTTGAAATTTTTGATGTTAATATATGTAAATTTTATGTCAATTGAAGTTATTTTTTACATATTTGATAGCTCACATATATATTTCAGAAAATTCAGAATTACTTGGATACATATTTTTTACTATTTTTTTATTACCATAAAAAAAGTCATAGAAAATTTATTCACATTTTCATTTTT
>JAWXUY010000092.1:0-7041 GCA_044425885.1 bacterium
AGGGTGAAGTCGTAACAAGGTAGCCGTATCGGAAGGTGCGGCTGGATCACCTCCTTTCTAAGGAATGAGGAAGTCAGTTTTAAGAGAAAAAATTTGGTTATTTAGTTTTGAGTGTTTTATGAAGTTATAAAATAAGTGAATAACATTGCACTTAAGGGGTTATGCCCGAGTGGCGGAATTGGCAGACGCACAGGACTTAAAATCCTGCGGGAGTGATCTCGTACCGGTTCAAGTCCGGTCTCGGGCATATTTTAATTAAATAAAATAATAGTAATATTTTGTATGTGTAGCTCAGCTGGATAGAGCGTCTGACTACGGATCAGAAGGCCGAGGGTTCGAATCCTTTCACATACATATAGCAAAGAAGATTAAAGGCTTTAATGATAATTAATAATTATTGTTAAGGTCTTTTTTTAAAAATCTAGAAGAAAGGTTATTTTGGGTATGTGTAATATGTATTTAGAAAAAGAAATAAAATTTGATGAGTTTATTCTTAAAAACTGGAATATAGATTTTACTAAAGATTTATATAAGCTTGCTAAAAACCCAAATGTGTCTTTGAGTTGTGGTTGGTTGCCACATGAAAATATAAAAGACACCAATAGCATTATTCAGAATATATTAATAAATAATTTATTTGACGAAAATAATAAAAATTATGCCGTATTTTTGAAAAATAACAACAACTCAATTAATAAATTAACCCTAATAGGTAGTGTTGGGCTAAAAGATAAAAATCAGAGTGAGTACTTTAATGAAGATAACCAGTTTGAAATAGGCTACTGGTTAGGTGAGGAGTTTTGGGGAAAAGGATACATGACTAAAATACTTACTAATATGATAGATTATTTGTTTGATAATAGTGGATTAAATATTAATACTATATGGTGTGGATATTTTAAAGATAATATAAAGTCTAAAAGAGTTCAAGAGAAATGTGGGTTTGAGTTTGCGTATTTGGTAGAAGACAAAGAGATTAAATTGATAGACAAAGTAAAAGATGTGTACATAACGAGTATTACTAAGGAGAGATATTTAAATGAGTTAAATTATTAAAGGAGGTGTGATATTATGATGATAAATCATTTATTTAATTTAGTTTATTTTATTATTTTCGTGACAGCACTAGCTAATGTCATCAACCCTAGATGGTTTTGGAAGCACTCGCAAGGGTGGAAAGCAACAGAAGAACCGAGTAATATATATTTTTTAATACAGCGTATTATAGCGCTAATTACACTAATAGTAGTGGCAATAATGATACTATTACATAATAATTCAGAATTTATAAACGAGTTATTAGCACCTCCGTTTGCGACTATGTCTTAAAAATTTTAAAATAAAAAAAATAAAAAAATAGTAACACATTTAAATTATCTTCATATTATAAAACATATAGCAGTATATTTAAAAATATTTTATAATATTATTTTGGAGGTAATTTTATGGCAGATTTAATAACTGATTTACTTAGCTTGCAGTATAGTGACGACTTTTCTATTAGTGGCACGCAGGAGGAAGTCGTTAATTTGACATTGACGGTTGCTCAAGACGTTGATACCACTTTATATGGAATTGTAACGGATAACGAAGTACCTATTGAGGGTGCTACAGTTAAAGTATTTGACAGCAATGGAAATCCTTATATGCATACTGTTACAGGCGAGGACGGAAGCTATAGCTTTGAGGGTCTACCAGTTGAGACTTATACTATAGCGGTTTCTTATGAGGGATACAGACAGACTACTAAAAAGACTGTGAGTCTATTTTCAGGAGCTACGATAGAGACTAATTTCTCTATCACTGCGGACGAAACACTGACATTAGGAGCTATTTATGGTATAACTTATGTTATGGAGAGCCAAGTAAAAACAACGATAGGTGGTATAAAAATGTCTTTATTCGATAGTGAAGGTGAGCTTATGGCAGCTACTTACAGTGTTGATGATGGTGAGTTTGCTTTTTATGATATAGCTGATGGGACTTACAGCCTAATAGCGACAGGTCAGGGCTATTTATCGTCAGACGAGATAACTATTAATATAACAAATGGTTCTTTTGTTAATACAAGTATAACAATGACAGTTGACTCAAAAACATTTAATGGAACAGTTAATGGTACAATTACGAATAATCTTTCAAAAGCGGTTGAGGGCTGTTTTGTAGGGCTTTACGAATTTATCAAGAATGAGGAAACAGGTCAAATTACAGAGACACTTGTGGCAGTTACCAAAACAAATGCGCAAGGGGAATATTTATTTGGCGGATTATCACAAGGAGATTATGTGGTAAAAGCTAAACAAAATGCATAAAATATAGATAATATAATAAATATTAATATATTTATAAGTAAGTAGGGATAAGAATAAGATATAAAACAAGATATAAGATAAAATATAAAGCAAATAAAATTCAAAAAAATTATATTTGTTTGGATAAAGGTCAATCAAAAGTAATTAATATAGACTTTGATAATATGAAGCTATGTACTTTGATTTTATATTTTAGTGTTGATGTGTGCGAGGTTAAAATCCAAAATTTTACGACGCATCAACATTCTTTATATAAAACTTTTAGAAGAAAAGTTATTGTGGTTGGTAATCTTTTAGAGGATATATACTTGGTGACGCTTTATAAACAAAATATAAAAAATAAAAAAATTAATTATATTAAATATAGAATTAGAGTACCTAAATGTGAATACATGGAAGTATTTTTTGAGTGAATTTGTGACTATTAATGATTAAGATAAATAAAAAAAGCAATCATATTATTATTAATAGTTGTTATCTTTTTTATTAAAAAGATATTAAAATATATAAAAAAGTAACAAAACAATCTAAGATAGACTTTGATAATATGAAGCTATGTGCTTTGATTTTATATTTTAATGTTGATGTGTGCGAGGTTAAAATCCAAAATTTTAGGACGCATCAACATTCTTTACATAAAACTTTTAGAAAAAAAGTTATTGTGGTTGGTAATCTTTTAGAGGGTATATACTTGGTGACGCTTTATAAACAAAATATAAAAAATAAAAAAATTAATTATATTAAATATAGAATTAGAGTACCTAAATGTGAATACATGGAAGTATTTTTTTGAGGTAATTTGTTGATTTATATTGTGATAAATTAAAAAATAAAAGTTGCTCAAGATAATAAAAATTTTAGTAGCTTTTATTTTTTTTGTATAGTTACTACAAGATTATTAATAAAATTTCTTGTAATTTTTTATAGTTTGTAGTATAATTGTATTTAATTTAATTTAATATAAATTCATACAAAGGAGATAATAATATGGAAAGATATTTAAAACGACAGCTAATAATGAGTAAACTAACACATATACTAATAAAAAGTGGATTAGCAGGTTTTGGTACATATAGTAGTATATCATTTGACCCTTCTAAAATTTCATACTTTATATTTGGTTTTAATGCGCTATATATGTTATGCTCTATTTTTCAATTTTGTTTAAACGTAACAGGAAATTATATAATAGCAACAGTTTCTTTTATTGGAATTTTTTGGGTAATAACTTCTAATATGGTTAAAGTTCCTGATATTATTTCAATAGTACTTATTTTAGGTATATTTCTTTTTTTTGTAAGTGATATAATAGGACTTATTAAAATTATGCGAATACCTATAGATTAGATTAGTTTAACTACATAGTTACCCCAAAATTTATAGTTAACAAGATAAACAAAAAAAGACAACGACTTTATTATTAAATTAATAGTTATTGTCTTTTTTATATTAAAATATTTTTATAATATGTAAATTATCAAGAAATTTTAGGTGTTTTTTAAAATTTTTACTTAAGTAAAATACTTGACATAAAATAAAATATGTGATAATATTTTATAAGTTAAAAATTAAAACTTGGAGGTTACTTATGAGAAAATTATTATTAAAACCAGCGGATAAAATATTAAAAAAAGTAACAAACAAAGATATTATTAAAAGTTCCAATTACTTTGATTATAATAGTAGCAATAGATGATATATTTTTAATTCATTTGTTGCTTTTTTTATACTGTTTTTGGTAAAAATATAACAATAATAAAATAAATAAATTACGGAGGGTCTTGTTTGATGTTTAAAAGAAAAGATTTGTTAGATATAAAAAGCTTGTCAGAAGATGAAATTTTAAATATAGTTTACACAGCACAACAAATGAAGAAACAGATAGATAACCCAGATTTAAGAGGTGAGTGTAATAATAAGAAGAATATAGTTACACTTTTTTATGAAAACAGCACACGTACTAAGATGTCATTTATGTTAGCATCTAATTACATGGGTATGAAATGCGAAGATTTGGGGATAGCTACAAGTAGCGTAAATAAGGGCGAGAGCCTCATTGATACCGCAGTATCACTTGACAATATGGGGATAGACGCAATAATAATAAGACACCAAAATACAGGAGCAGGACACCTAATAGCAAAGAATATAAGAGCGAGCGTAATAAATGCAGGCGATGGCTCAAACGAACATCCTACACAAAGCTTATTAGATATGCTGAGTATACTAGAAGTTAAGAATAAGTTTGAAGGACTTAAAGTTGCGATAATAGGAGATATAGCGAATAGTAGGGTTGCGAGAAGTAATATATACGCACTTAGTAAATTGGGAGCGAGTATAACATTAGGAGGTCCATCTACACTTGTGTCAAAAAATATGCAAAATTTGGCGAAAAACGTAAAAGTAACATACGATATTAGGGAAGCAGTAAAAGAAGCAGATATAGTAATGGGACTCAGAGTACAATTTGAGCGCCAAAAGAGTATGCCATTTCCGAATAATAGAGAGTACCATGAATTATTTGGAGTAAATAAACAACTACTAGAGCTGGCAAAAGAAGACGTATATGTTATGCATCCAGGACCAGTTAATAGAGGAGTAGAGCTAAGCACAGAGGTAATAGACGGTAAGAATTCTATTATAAACGAGCAAGTTAAGAACGGAGTAGCTACAAGAATGGCAATATTAAAATTGTTGTTAAATTAAAAATATAATAATATATAAGGGAGAATAATTTATGAATATTTTAATTAAAAACGGTAGAGTAATAGACCCAGCTAATAATATAGATGAAATATTAGATATATTTGTTAAGGGGGATAAAATATCAAGAATAGGAAATAACTTAGAGAATTTAAGAGAAGAACTTGAAATTGATAAAACTATAGACGCTTCTAATAAGTGGGTTACACCAGGGCTTATAGATTTACACGTACACCTTAGAGAGCCAGGTTATGAGTATAAAGAAACTATTAAGACAGGTACAAGAAGCGCCGTAATGGGAGGATTTACAACTATATGCTGTATGCCAAACACAAAGCCTATTACAGATAGCGAAATAGTAGTAGAATATATTAATATGAAAGCACAAAGAGAGGGAGTTTGTAAAGTGTTGCCGTTGGGAGCTATTACAGTAGACCAAAAAGGAGAGATATTAAGCGACATAGGAAAGATGGCGAAAGTAGGTATATGCGCTATATCTGAGGACGGAGGGACTGTAGCGAATCCAGCCCTTATGAAGTCAGGTATAAAATACGCAAGTATGTTTAATATACCAGTTTTTAGTCATTGTGAGGAGCTAAGCCTTGCTAGAGGTAGTATGAATGTTGGGGATACGGCAGAGAGGCTAGGACTAAAAGGAATTACAAACGAGAGCGAGTCATTAATTGTGTCAAGAGATATGATTTTAGCGGATTGTCAGGGATTACCAATACATCTATGTCATATTAGTACTAAAGAGTCGTTAGAGCTTATAAGAGATGCAAAAGCTAGAGGCTCAAAAGTGACAGCAGAAGTTACGCCACATCACTTTACTCTTATAGATGAAGATATTACTGATTATGATGGGAATTACAAGATGAACCCACCGCTTAGAAGTAGACAAGATAGAGAGGCAGTACTAGAAGCTTTAAAAAATAATACACTAGAAGTAATAGCTACAGACCATGCACCACATCATGTAGATGAGAAGAACTGCGAGTTTGAGAAATCGGCAAATGGGATAGTAGGGCTTGAAACGGCGATAGCACTTAGTATATCGGAATTGGTGCTAAAAGACGTTTTAACACCATTGGAGTTAATAGCAAAATTAACTAAAAATCCAGCTAAAATATTAAATAGAGAAGATATAGGAAGTTTGAAAGTTGGGAATACTGCAGATGTAACTATTATAGACCCAGAAGAAGTTTACAAGATAGATTCAAGTAAATTTGAGTCACTTGGTAAAAATACGCCGTTTGATAGTAGAGAAGTTACAGGAAAAGTAATTTATACTATAGTAAATGGTAAAATAGTGGTAGAGAATAGCGAGATTATAGTAGAAAATTTAAATTAAGAAAATATATAATAGGAGATGATTTTTAATTATGATAATAGATAAATTAATAGATAAAATTAGACAAACTGGAAACCCTACTGTAGTAGGCTTAGACCCAAGAGCGGATTATATCCCAGAGTTTATTATAAACGAGCAGTACGAAAAACATGGACATACTTTAAAGGCAGTAGCAGAGGCTATGTATATTTTTAATAAATATATAATAGACGAGATATATGACTTAATACCAGCAGTTAAGCCACAAGTAGCGATGTATGAAAGATATGGAATAGACGGAATGCAAGCTTATTTAAAAACTATTGAATACGCTAAACAAAAAGGGCTTATAATAATAGGGGATATAAAAAGAAGCGATATAGCTTCTACTGCCGAAGCTTACTCAGATGGGCACATAGGCAGAACGCAAGTTTTAGATAATAGCTATGACGTATTTAAGCAAGACTTTATTACTCTTAATCCATATTTAGGTTCGGATAGCATTACGCCGTTTTTGGAGGATTGTAAAAAGTATGAAAAAGGATTATTTATATTAGCTAAAACTTCTAACCCAAACAGCGGTGAAATACAAGATTTATTAGTAGACGGAGTACCTATTTATGAGAAAGTAGGAAGCTTAATAGATAAATGGGGTAGTGAACTAGTTGGGACAAACGGCTATAGCGAAGTTGGGGC
>JAWXUY010000093.1:0-6982 GCA_044425885.1 bacterium
AAAGAAGTAGTGAGGGCTTTAAGCTTGTGACGAGAATACAAGATGAGGCGCATAGGTTTGCGCTGGAGTACCACAGAAAAGCACGTGAAAAAGCCGTAATAACGTCTATTCTCGACCAGATAGAGGGAATAGGACAGAAAAGAAAAGTGGCGTTATTACAGCATTTTGGGTCTATAAGCAATATTAAAAAAGCTTCTGTAGACGAGTTAAAGCAAGTGAAGGGTATGACAGCAAAGAGTAGTGAGGCGGTTTATAATTATTTGAATAAATCACTATGAGTTCCAGTTCTTTCAAGCGATATTAACATAATATCTTCACTAATTTTATAAACTAATAACCAATCTGGTTCAATATGACATTCTCTCATATTTTTATAATTCCTTGAATTAATTAAATTATGGTCTTTATTTTCAATAGGCAAGCTTTCACCCGATGATAATTTAACAATTATTGATTTTAATTTATCTATATTTAACCCTCTCTTAACAGATAATTTATAATCTTTTTTAAATTGTGTTGTTCTTTGAATTTCATATTTCATTATGAGTCAAGCTCCTTAAATAAATCATCTACATTTGAAAATTTTAAAGCGTTAGGATTTATTATCATTTGTTCAGCTTCTTCCATTGCAGAATAAGTTTTTTCATTAGGTTCATTTAGTTTGAATTCAAAAGGGGTACCTTTTGCTCTTATGACTGCTCTTACAAGCATATCCATAGTTAAGCCTATCTCAATACAAATTTTTTTAAATTCAAGTATTTCTTGCTCATTTAATTCACTTTTAAAATTTAGCTGTTGCATATAATCCACTCCTTTAATCTAATCTAATTTATTTATATTTATAATATTAACATAATTGTGTGAGTAATGCAAAGTAAATTATTAATAAAATATAAAATTCCCACATCTATACTTAGAAATGGGAATTTAAAAAATAATATAAATTGATTGATACTTATTTTTAAGTTATTATAATGATAACCCACTAAAGTTAATTAAGTTTAAATTAGATATATTATATTTTTATTTACAAGCTTTGGCATCTAAAGATGCTATAGCTGATTCTGAATAATTATAAACTCGGATTAATACCAAACTTGTAGCAAAAATATCAAGCTGAGTACGATCCTTGTTAGATAATATTTAACATAATTCTTTTTCTAAAAATTTCTTTGCATATATTTTTTCAGGTTACCCAAGAGTTATACCACTACCCTTATTAATACCATTTGTATTCCATAATAAACACTCCTTCAATTTTCATTCATCATACTTAAAGTATAATATTATATATATATATATACGTGATAGACAAAATCAACAAAAACACCCTATATATAGAGATATATTATGGGCATTTTGATTAAAGCTGTTGTAGAAAGGTTGTTGCTGTCGAAATAATATACAAAACTATCTAATTATTTAAATTAATTATTTAACTCCTCTAAAATATCAAAGAAGTTAGGGAAAGAGATATTTATGCAGTTATGATTGTGTAACTCTATCGGACTACTAGAGCGTAGAGAGGCGATTACAAGCATCATAGCAATGCGATGGTCGTGGTAGCTTTCACACGCTCCACCTAAAAGCTCTTTGCTCGGACTGCCATTTATAATAAGACCGTCTGACGTTTCTATAATGGAAGCGCCGATTTTGTTAAGCTCCATTGCGGTAGTGCTAAGACGGTTGCTTTCTTTGAATTTAAGTTCTTCGGCATTTTTTACAATACTTACACCGTTAGCGAAAGAGGCTACAAGAGCAAAAAGAGGTATCTCGTCTATCATAAGAGGTATAGTGCTCCCACCGATTTCACAAGCATTTAAGCTAGAGTACTTCACTTCTATATCACAGCTTGGCTCAAAGCTGTTGTTATTATTGTTGTATATTAAATTAAGGTCCGCTCCCATGCTTATAAGAACGTCTAAGAAGCCAGTACGAGTTTTATTAATTCCAACGTTTTTTATTATGATGTGTGAGTTAGGTGTAATTAAAGCACCAGCTATAAAAAAACTAGCAGAAGATATATCACCGCATATATCTATTTTTTGAGCAGTTAACCTTTTTGGTGGATTAACAAATATAGCTTTGTTGTCATCGCTTACTTGCACGTCAGCACCAAAAGATTTAAGCATTAACTCTGTATGGTTTCTTGTTTGGAATTTTTCTGTTATTTGGGTAGGGGCGCTGGCGTATAGACTGGCAAGTATTATAGCGGACTTCACTTGGGCAGACGCAACAGGCATTATATAATTAATGCTATTTAAATTTTTACGAGCACTTTTGATTATAAGAGGAGCTTTGCCATCATTGTTTAGGCTTGAGATATCAGCACCCATTTTAGTTAGAGGGTCGATTATTCTTTGCATAGGACGCTTTTGTATAGAGCTATCACCAGTTATAGTCGAGCTAAAGCTTTGAGCTACAAGTATGCCAGAAATAAGCCTCATTGTAGTACCGCTATTGCCTACATCTAGCCTATTTACTGGTTTACCAAGACCGCCTAGACCTTTACCATAAACCTTTATAACGTCACCATCTTCTTCTATTTTGATACCAAGCTCTCTAAAGCATCTAATAGTAGAGATGCAATCTTCGCCTTTTAAAAAGCCTTTAATTTCAGTGATGCCCTCTGCGATAGAACCTATCATAATAGCTCGATGCGAGATAGACTTATCACCATCTACTGAAAACTCACCTCTCAAATTATCATACTTAATCTTTTTTATATTATCTTCCATTTTATTTAAATCCTCTATATTATTTTTTTATTTTTATTTAAAAAATAAGCATATATTTATTAATATGCTTATTTTAATTATTATTATTATTATTATTATTATTATTTTAGTCTAGCCTTTACTTGCTTTTTTTCTTAAATTAGACTCTAATATTTTCTTTCTTATTCTTAAGTTTTCTGGAGTTATCTCTACAAGCTCATCTTCTGTTATAAACTCTATACATTTTTCTAAGCTCATATTAATAGGTGGAGTAAGCTTTAATGAGTCGTCAGCACCTGAAGAACGTGTATTCGTAAGCTGTTTTTTCTTACATACATTTACTTCCATGTCACCGCTTCTTGCATTTCTACCTATTACCATTCCTGAATAAACTTTAATAGCTGGTCCTATAAATAAGTCCCCACGCTCTTGGGCATTAAATAAGCCATAAGTAACAGATTCGCCAGACTCAAATGCCACTAGAGAGCCTTGTGGACGACTTACTATCTCACCTTTGAATGGCTCGTAATCATTAAATATAGTATTTATAATACCGTTACCTTTAGTATCTGTTAAGAATTCACTTCTATAACCAATTAGACCTCTAGCTGGAATATTAAATTCTAGTCTAGTATATCCGCCTTGTGATGGTACCATATTAGTCATCTCGCCTTTTCTAGTACCTAATTTCTCTATTACGTTACCAACAAATTCCTCTGGCACGTCGATAGTAGCAATTTCCATTGGCTCAAATTTTTTGCCCTCCACAGTTTTATATAAAACTTCTGGTCTTGAAACTTGGAATTCGTATCCTTCACGTCTCATAGTTTCAATTAATATAGATAAGTGAAGCTCTCCACGTCCACTTACTTTAAAAGCGTCAGCCGTGTCAGTATCTTCAACTCTTAAACTTACGTCTGTATTTAACTCTTTGTGCAGTCTATCTCTAAGATGTCTACTAGTAACAAACTTACCTTCTAAACCAGCGAGTGGGCTGTCGTTTACGCAGAAAGTCATAGAAATAGTAGGTTCTGAAATTTTATTAACTTCTATTGGAACTGGATTATCTATTACTGTCACAGTGTCCCCTATTTGAATATCTGGCATTCCGCTTACAGCCACGATAGACCCAACTGTCGATGATTTAACTTCTACTCTTTCAAGTCCTTCATACTCATATAGTTTATTAACTTTTGCTTTGTATTTTTTATCAGGGTCGTTGAAGTTTACAACGCAAACTTCTTGATTTACTTTGATAGTCCCATTCTCTACTTTACCTATCCCTATACGTCCTACGTATTCGTTATAGTCAATAGTAGTAACAAGCATTTGTACTCCAGCGCTCATATCTCCAGTAGGTGCTGGAATATAATCTATAATAGTATTAAATAAGCATTTCATATCTTCAGATTCCATTGCTGTTTCAGCTTCCATAGAGGCTTTGCCAGCTTTAGCAGAGGCGAAAACAAAAGGAGCATCTAGTTGCTCGTCAGTTGCGTCAAGCTCTATAAATAATTCTAATATCTCGTCGATAACTTCATCTGGGCGAGCTTCTGGTTTATCTATTTTATTTACGCAAACAACTACAGGTAGTTTTAAGCTTAAAGCATTTTTTAAAACAAATTTTGTTTGAGGCATTGCACCTTCGTAAGCGTCAACAACGAGTACAACTCCGTCAACCATTTTGAGTACACGTTCAACTTCTCCTCCAAAGTCAGCATGACCTGGAGTATCTACTATGTTGATTTTTTTATCTTCATAGTAAACAGAAGTATTTTTAGATAGTATTGTAATACCTCTCTCACGCTCTATATCTCCTGAGTCCATTACTCTCTCTCTAATTACTTGATTAGATCTAAAAGTACCACTCTGTTTTAAAAGCTCATCCACAAGTGTTGTTTTACCATGGTCTACATGGGCAATAATAGCCACATTTCTTACATCTTCACGTTTATCCAATTTTTTTTCCTACTCTTTCTAAACTCATAATTATCTTATTAATTAATTCTATAATTACAAATTTTAATTTATAATATTTTATATATTTTAACATAATAACACATAATTTATTATTTGACAATAGCTTTTATATAATTCAATATTTCTTTTATTAACTTGTATTTTAATTATATTGATTGAATTGGTTATTTTACATCATAAAATCTAACTCTTTAATTAAATTATTGATTTCAAAAATTTCTTCCTCATCATTACACATATCTATATATTTTTGAGCAACATATTTTACATAATGCAATACATCTATATATGAAATATATAAAATATCTTCTTCATTATCATCATCCGCTTCAAATATATATATATATTGCGATTCATTTATATGAAAATCACAGCTACATAAATTTTCAGACCAACTCTGTTTTTGAATTATTGCTTTTATAAAGGCAATAAAACTATTTTTAGAAACATTGTTAATTAGCAATGCTACATTTGAATGATTTTTATTTAATAAATTTTTGGAAGATATTAAATTCACAACGGTTACCTCTTTCTAATTAATTGGATACAGTGTAAATGCGTAATTATCACTAGCTTTTTTTAGTGTATTATATATGTCGATTAAAAAATTCATATCTAACAAGCTTTTATCATCATAACTACATTCTAATAGATTACAAATCAAAGTATTTAAAACTTCCTTTCATTCATTTAAAAAAATATATTTATCTATTTTAATTATATTATTACCTTTTAAATAACTAGTAGTATTAAATTCTTCTCTCCATACAGCTGTTATCTCTAAATTTTTTTCACTCCAAATTAAATTCCAATTTGTTGTTAATGTATTTGATGACCAATCAACAGACCATTCTCCAACAGTTTGGGTTTGTAAATTAAAAATCATTTCAAGAATATCTTCAATCATAATGCTAAAGTCATACTTATAAGATAATTCAATTTGTTCTTCACCCCAAAATAATATAGCATTTTCTGTTTTTAAGGGAAAGATTGTATATATTGCTTCTGATAGCTTAGTATCATCTTTGTCGAAAACAGAGTTATTATTTGGAACACGAGCGTTAATATTAAAATATAATTCTTTATTCAATAAAATTACCTTCTTTCATTTTAGACATAAGGCATTGGATAAAAATACTAAGTCAATTGATATGATACTTGCCATACTTTCTTGATTACTATTTCTTATTCTTGATTTACAAGAGCAATATATTCTAATTTATATTTTTCATTTAACTTTATTTGGTTAATCTTGTTATCGAGTTTTTTTATAAAATCATTATTTGCTTCATCTTTTTCAAAAGTATCACCGTTTATATATTTTAATAATAGCTTTAGGTTGTTGTTGTTAGCATCATTGTAGCTTGTTGTATTAAAAACTATTTTATGTAAGTTATCATCTTCTGAAGATTTTTCTTGAAAATAGTATTTACAGCTATCATCATTACAAATATCAAATGTACATATAAATATAGTATAGATATCTGGTAAAACGTCACAATGTATGCTTTTTGACATTAAATTTATATTTACTACGTGTTGATAAAGCATTAATTTATTTACTACATTAACATCATTATTTGTGCATATTTCTATGTTATAAATAGTGTTATGCTCGTCTTCTATGTAAGTAGAGTCTAATTCAACACTATCTACCCCGCCTTCGTTGTACTCCTCTATATTTATAACCTTTTTATACTCCACGCAATTTATATTATTAATATTTAATTCCAATAATATATTTATAAGCTCTTTACATATCTCTTTATCCTGCATAACTTTAGAGAAAATAAAGTTGTTGCTTATAGTTAGATTGTCCCAATTTAGTGCATTTTCTGTTGACATATTAAAATTTCCTCTCTAAGATACTATTTATAATTTATATAAATTTATAATATTCAACTATATTATACGCCAGTATATAAAAGTTTTCAATAGGTTGATAATATTTACTTTAATAGTAGTCATAAAATTATCAAAAAAATTTAAAAAAATTCATTAGTAATTCATAAATAGTTGATATAATATTTATAAATTGAAAAATATCAAGCTTTGAAAAGCTAGTTATATAATTAAAAAAAGGAAAGGGATTGTTAAGATATGAAATATAATATATATAAATTTTTGCCTGTGGTTTTGGGGGTTAGCATTGTAACATCTAGTATGACAACGAGCATTGTAACTTATGCGAATAATCAAATGCAGATGGGCGGACAAATGCAAATGAGTCAAATGGGCGAAATGCCAACGATGGGAGAAATGCCAATAATGGGAGAGATGCCAAC
>JAWXUY010000094.1:0-6976 GCA_044425885.1 bacterium
TTTTTTTAGATAAACTATCTCGTCACGCACCTCGGTAGCCTCCTCAAATAACAAGTCTAGTGCTAACTTTTTCATAAGCTTTTCTTTTTGCGATATTAACTTGAGAAGCTCTTTTTCACTCATAAGCTCTGGTTCTTTTTGATTTTCATTTTTATTTTTTTTATTTTTATTTAAATCTTCTTCGGTTGCTTTTATAACCTCATGTACTTTTTTTGTTATAGTCGTAGGAGTTATGTTATGCACCTTGTTATATTCCTCTTGAATATTACATCACCTGTTTGTCTATGTCTCTGATTTCCTAATCTAAACTCAATTTTTTTAGATAAACTATCTCGTCACGCACCTCGGTAGCCTCCTCAAATAATAAGTCTAGTGCTAACTTTTTCATAAGCTTTTCTTTTTGCGATATTAACTTGAGAAGCTCTTTTTCACTCATAAGCTCTGGTTCTTTTTTATTTTTATTTTTATTATTTTTATTTTTATTTAAATCTTCTTCGGTTGCTTTTATAACCTCATGTACTTTTTTTGTTATAGTCGTAGGAGTTATGTTATGCACCTTGTTATATTCCTCTTGAATATTACGTCGCCTGTTTGTTTCTGAAATAGCCCTTAACATCGAATCAGTCATCTTATCGGCATACATAATTACTTTTCCATCTGAGTTTCTAGCAGATCTACCTATCGTTTGGATAAGCGACGTCTCGGAGCGTAAAAACCCTTCTTTGTCTGCATCTATAATAGCTACTAGCGATACTTCTGGAATATCTAGTCCCTCTCTTAATAAGTTTATCCCTACTAGCACATCATATACTCCTAGCCTTAAATCCCTTATTATCTCTATACGCTCCAATGTATCCACATCTGAATGTAAATAACTTACTTTTATACCTATTTCTTTTAAATAACTAGTTAAATCCTCCGCCATCTTCTTAGTAAGAGTCGTAACTAGTACTCTTTGATTTAAATTTTTATTAATTATATTATTTATTTCACCGATTAAATTATCTACTTGGTTCTTAACTGGTCTTACTATTATTTCTGGGTCTAAAAGCCCTGTAGGTCTAATAATTTGCTCTACTATATTAGTTGACACTTCTTTTTCATACTTGCTTGGGGTCGCCGATACATATAATACTTGATTAATTTTGTCTTCAAACTCGTTAAACTTGAGCGGTCTGTTGTCAAGAGCCGAGGGCAATCTAAATCCATGCTCTATAAGATTACTTTTTCTTGATCTATCTCCTTCATACATAGCTCTTACTTGTGGTATAGATACGTGCGACTCATCTATAATCATTAAAAAATCATCTTCAAAGTAATCTATAAGAGTGTAAGGAGTGCTACCAGCTTCCCTATCCGATATATGCCTTGAGTAATTCTCTATCCCAGAGCAAAAACCCATCTCCAGCATTAACTCTATATCATAATTTGTACGTTGTTCTATTCTTTGAGCCTCTATTAATTCCTCCTCTTGTTTAAAATACTTTATTTGTTCACCTAATTCTTCTTGTATTTTTTTTACTGCCAATTTCATTTTTTCAGTACTTGTTGCATAATGCGAGCTTGGAAAAATAGATACATGACTTCTAAATCCCAAAATCTCACCAGTAAGCACATCTATCTCCGCTATACGTTCTATTTCATCTCCAAAAAACTCTACCCTTATAGCTCTATTAGTGGCATTAGCTGGAAATATCTCTATTACATCTCCTCTTACCCTAAACGTACTTCTTGTAAAATTAGTATCGTTTCTAGTATACTGAATAGAAATAAGCTTCTTTAATACCTCGTCACGGTCTTTAATAGCGCCCTCTCTAAGTGAAAGCATAAGCTCTTTGTAATCACTGGGGTCACCTAAGCCATATATACAAGAAACGCTCGCTATTATAATAACATCACGCCTCTCAAAAATAGAAGAAGTAGCTGAATGTCTAAGCTTATCTATCTCGTCATTAATAGCAGAGTCTTTTTCTATAAAAGTATCCGAAGACGCTATATAAGCTTCTGGCTGGTAATAGTCATAATAGCTGACAAAATATTCTACCGCATTCTCTGGAAAAAACTCTTTAAACTCACTATATAATTGCCCCGCAAGAGTTTTGTTATGAGCTAATATAAGAGTAGGCTTATTTAGATTTTTTATAATGTTCGCCATAGTGAACGTTTTGCCTGAGCCAGTGACACCGAGTAGAGTTTGCTTGTTGTTGTTATTTATAAAACCATCAGTAAGTTTTTTGATGGCTTTAGGCTGGTCACCTGTTGGATTAAAATGGGATACTAACTTAAATTTATTATTATTTTTTTTATTTTTCACGTCATCCATACAACACAACTACGTCCTTTCTTAAATTATTATTTATTTTTTTAGCCATAATAGCTGACAAAATATTTTACCACATTCTCTGGAAAAAACTCTTTAAACTCACTATATAACTGCCTTGCAAGAGTTTTGTTATGAGCTAATATAAGAGTAGGCTTGTTGTTGTTGTTATTTATAAAACCATCAGTAAGTTTTTTGATGGCTTTAGGCTGGTCACCTGTTGGATTAAAATGGGATACTAACTTAAATTTATTATTATTTTTTTTATTTTTCACGTCATCCATACAACACGACTACGTCCTTTCTTAAATTATTATTTATTTTTATATTATATTATCTTAACTTTTAGACCTATTTGGCACATTTTTGGAATTAAAAACTTTTATAATATTTTTTATATCACTATTATCACCAATTTTTTTAAAAATATCAGCGGTGTATTTTGCATCATTTAGGGCATCATGGAATACTTCTTCTATGGGTAGCTCCAATAACTCTATTGCGTGTTTAAGCCCTATATAACCGCCTTTACTAAATTTTAAGTACTCTGTAGCTATTTGCTGTATGTCTATATATTTTAATATTAAACTGTCATTAATATTAAGTATTCCATAGTAACGCATATTTCTATATAAAGCTCTCAGATCTCCTGAACCCCATACGCAATAAATAGTATTATCATCTTCATTGTTTTTATTTATAAAATTACTAAAATCTCTATATGCCTCATAAAAGGTCAACTTGTCCTTTAGAAACTCTTTATCAAGACCAGTAAGCTTTTTCACGTGTGGGTGCATCTCTTTATATAAATTAAGCTTTATATAAAGATTTATTTTATCTACTACTTCTAAATTTTGGTTAAGCTTTATAGCTCCTATTTGTATTATTTCAAACCTACATTCAGGAATAATATTTGCCGTTTTATTTTTTTCAAAATTAAATCCTTGATTAAATTCAAGGTCTAACACAATATAAGTCATGGGAAAATCTCCTTTTTTAAAATTTTAATTCTAAAAAAATTTAAAAAATTAAAAAAATTTTTAAAAAATTTTATTTTTTTTGTAAAATACTATTGCTAACTTACATATTATATAGTACACTAAATTTGCAATAAATACAATATTAAAAAAATATTAAAAAATATCAAAAAATATTAAATATAAAAATATTTTTTTGATATTTAAAATAATAAAATCATGAAAGGAAAAGCTACTAAAATTATAAATATATTACTTTTATAATGCTTACTTAAGAGCTTATAAATTAAAATTATTATATTTGTTTATATTTTAAGTAGTAGGATTATTTAATTATGAACCAAAAAGTATTTGCAAAAATGAATCTTTCAGATACATTAAAAGATATTTTAATAAATTCTAATGCTAAAATCATCATGCCTAATTCTAAACAAGAACTTATTGACCTTTCTCTTGGGGGTGCTGAAAATAACTCTTTTGACGTTTGTTATAATGTCAATAACCAAGAGATTAAAGAAGCTACAGTTGTTCGTTGTAAAAATGGTATAGCTGTAAACTTTGAAGATGTGAGTATAAGACGACGTGACCCAAATAGCATGGTCATAGCCGACGACTTACCAACTGATAAATCTACTTATAAAAAGAGATTTAAAAAAGATTTTAAAGATGATAGAGATGCAACTTTTGAATGGTTAAAATCTCAAGATGAATTATACGTTTTACCTTTCTTTGCTGGTAACGATGATTTAAAGATAGGCTATGACTCTTTAGCTATTATGCCTGCAAACTCAGCTTTTTTTGGAGCAGGCTTAGCAGATTTACAAGGATTTATACCTCGTGATAAAGTGCCTAACGGTTTTACTCCTAAGTCAGTTATATTTGTAGCTCCTAGCTTTAGACACACTTTATACGATGGCAAGCAAATAGTTGTTCATAATAGATTAGAAGATATGCATGAGGTATTTTCTTATAATCTTTATCCAGGACCTAGTGCTAAAAAAGGTGTTTATAGCGTTTTATTAAATTTAGGTGAAAAAGAGGGTTGGAATACTCTCCATGCTTCTACTGTTAAGATTACTACTCCTTATGAGCTTACTTTAACTATAATGCATGAAGGCGCTTCGGGCGGTGGTAAAAGTGAAATGACAGAGCCTTTCCATAGACAAAGCGATGGTAAATTATCATTAGGCTTAAATACTATTACAGGCGAAGAAACTCTAATAAGACTTGCTGATACTTGTGAGCTTAATCCAATAACAGATGATATGGCTTTAACTCATCCTTCTATACAAAATAATAGTAATAAGCTTGTTGTAGCAGATGCTGAATATGGCTGGTTTTTGAGAGTAGACCATATTACAGAATATGGAACAGAGCCAGAAACAGAAAAAATCTGTATGCACCCTAAAGAGCCTTTAGTATTCTTTAATATAGAAGCAGTGCCAAACTCAACTTGTCTTATTTGGGAACATTCAGAAGATGCTCCAGGTGTACCTTGTTCTAATCCTAGAATAATTATACCTAGAAACGTAAAAGAAAATGTCCTAAACGAAACAGCTGAAATAGATATAAGAAGTTTTGGTGTTAGAACTCCTCCTTCTACTAGAGAAAATCCAAGCTATGGTATAATAGGAATGCTCCATATATTACCTCCTGCTCTTGCTTGGCTTTGGCGACTAGTTTCTCCACGTGGTTTTAAAAATCCTTCTATCGCAGATACTGGTGATAGTTCTATGCAAAGCGAAGGAGTAGGCTCTTACTGGCCTTTCGCTACAGGTAAAATGGTAGACCAAGCTAATCTATTATTAGACCAAATTTTAAGCACTCCTTCTACTAGATATATCTTAATACCTAACCAATATATAGGAGCTTATAAAGTAGGTTTTAATGCACAATGGGCAACACGTGAGTATTTATCAAGACGTGGCGGTTGTAAATTTAAAAGAGATGTATTATCAAGCGCTAGATGTCCAATTTTAGGATATGTGCCAGAGAGCATAAAAATAGATGGTATGGTCATACCTAAAGGTTTCTTAAAAGTAAACTCACAAGTTGAAGTGGGAAATGAAGCCTACGATGTTGGAGCAAAAATATTAACAGACTTTTTCAAGAAAGAGTTATCGAAATATGACACTCCAGATTTAAACCCATTAGGTAGAGAAATTATAAAAGCTTGCCTAGAAGATGCAAAAATAGAGAGATATTATAGCTTTATTCCTAAGTTATAAAAAATCATAATTAATTAATATAATATTTTCCAAAAGAGCGATATTTTATAAAATATACATATTATATAGAATATTGCTCTATTTTATGCTGAAAATTTGTATAATTTGTTCATTGAATTTGTAGACCAAAGATGGTAAAATTATATTAATATTTACTAATAAAAAAAATAATAATCTTAATATATTTATAATATATATTTAACATTTAACTATTTAACATTCAAGGGGGAGTAAATTTGAGATTAGTTCCAATAAAACTTTTAAAAGAAAATGCAAAATTAGCTCTAAGTTTAACAGATAAGCATGGACGTACGCTTATATCTGCTAAACAAGTTGTTAATGCTCGTGCATTAGATGTATTAAAAAATTCAGGACTTGAATTTATATATGTGGAAGACCAATACTGTTTTGATATTAAAGACGAGCTTGATGAAGATGGTCACCTTGCAGAGGATTTTTCAACTAGAGATGTTACTCGATACGCTGACCCAATAGACAATCTCAAAGTATTATTCAAAAACTTCCCTATTTATAATGTTACAGATACACAAATGAGGCATTTATTTACATTTGTAAAAAGCATAATAAATGAAATTATACGTGCAAAGGGAAAATATAGAATTATATGTGAGCCTATTAAACGAAATCCAGATATATTATATGAAACATCTATTTATACTACTTATGCTTGTATAATAATGGGTATACAAATGGATTTATCAAGAACTTCTTTAGTTAACCTTGGTCTTGCATCTATGCTTAAAGATACTGGGTTATTCTGTGAGGAATTAGACTTATCAAATGAAGAAGATTATGAAGCTCACCCACTTTGGAGCTATAAGTACTTAAAAAGAAATGGTATAGTTCCAGACCCTGCTTTAGCAATAATCCTTCAACATCATGAAAAAGAAGATGGCTCTGGTTATCCAAGACAATTAGACGGAAAAAATATAGACCCATCTGCAAAGATAATAGGGCTTGTAAATGCCTATTATGATCTCAAGTCAAAATATGATTCAAATTTTGAATCTTCTTATCTTAATTTTGAAACCGAATTAAATAAATTATTATCTGAGTTTGACTTAGATATTGGTCGTATATTTATGGACAATTTAGAAATTTTTCCATTAGACACGATAGTAAAGTTGGATAATAGTGACTTTGGTGTTGTAGTTAGGAATGTCAAAACAAATCCTTTTCACCCATACGTTAAAATAATAAAAAGTAAAGAATATTCGGTTGGTGAAATAGTAGGGCTTAAAGACGGTAATAACCTATCTATTAAACATATAATCTACTTATCTTAGTATAGAGTATATATATATGCTTATTTGAATCTTCTTATCTTAATTTTGAAACCGAATTAAATAAATTATTATCTGAGTTTGACTTAGATATTGGTCGTATATTTATGGACAATTTAGAAATTTTTCCATTAGACACGATAGTAA
>JAWXUY010000095.1:0-6960 GCA_044425885.1 bacterium
ATATAAATAAAAATATAAAAAATAATAAAATTTTAAGAAATCTTGAGACAGCTACACTTTTAATTTTTGCTGTTAGCTTGGTTATGATAGTTATTTTTGCGGAGCATATAGCACCTTTTAACCCTTTCACGGGTAACCTTAAAGAGGCTTTTATACCACCGAATAGCATTAATATATTTGGTACAGATAGACTAGGTAGAGATATTTTTTCAAGAGTTATATACGGCATTAGAATTTCACTGGTTATCTCACTTTTGCTAGTTTTTATTATATCAACTACTGGAGGCTTTTTGGGTATCGTATCGGGTTACATAGGGGGATTTTTGGATAAGATTATAATGCAAATATGTAATATACTTATTTCTTGCCCATCAATGGTGCTTGCGATTGCACTTGCTGGAATAATGGGAGCTAGTACTATAAACGCTATGATTGCTATTTTTGTAGTTATGATTAGTAAATATATAAGATTAACAAGAAGCCTAGTGCTAAGACTTAAAAACGAAGAATATATAAAAGCGGCTAAAATGTCAGGTACTAGTAATATAAATATAATAAAAAGACATATAGTGCCTAATATATTTCAGACAATAATAGTTACAGCTTCGGTTGACATAGGGACTATAATATTAGAGCTTTCGGCATTGTCATTTTTGGGATTTGGAATACCAGCACCATACCCAGAGCTGGGCTATATGATTAATGATAGTAGACCATATTTGTTAAACGCACCATATATGATTATATTTCCAGGACTAGCTATATTTTTTATAGTGAGCGTTTGTAATTTAATAAGTGATAAGATAAGAATATGGTTAGAATAAATGGATAAGTTTGAGAGGGGTGGATTTTAGAGATATGTTAGCTTTAAACAACATTAGTATTGCATACGATGATAATATTATAATAAAAGATTTTAGTATGCATATAAAAAAAGGAGAGATTGTGTGTATAGTAGGTGAAAGCGGTTCAGGGAAGACGAGCTTAATTAAATCTATTGCGGGACTATTGCCTGAGCATTGTAATATATTAGGAGGTGATATTTTATATGATAATTCCTCACTGTTGAGTTTATCAGAGAGTCAATTTAATAAGCTTAGGGGTAATGAAATATCTATAGTATTTCAGGACTCAGGTCTAGCGCTAAACCCCATTAGGAAAATAGGAAAGCAGTTTATGCAATTTATACTCACGCACCAAAAAGATATTAGTAAGAAAGAGGCTTATGATACGTGTATAAATATGTTAAATAAAATGAATCTTAAAAATCCAGACAACATAATGAACTCATATACTTTTCAGCTCAGCGGAGGAATGAGACAACGTGTAGGGCTTGCATTTGCAATGTCGTTACACCCAAAGTTTTTACTACTAGACGAGCCCACAAGCGCCTTAGATGTCACAACTCAAGCGCAAGTAATAGAAGAAATAATTAAGCTTAAAGATGATTATGACACTACTATTTTGATGATAACACATAATATACCCCTAGCTATTTATACATCTGACCGTATAATAGTAATGAAAAAAGGTAAAATAGTTGAAGATAATAAAGCGTTTGAGATATTTAAAAATCCACAGCATGAGTATACAAAAGAGCTAATAAATAATATTCCAAATTTTGAGAGTCACTTTAAGAATAATAATATAAAGGATTTGTAAGTATGATACCAAAAATAATAAAAATTAATAATATAAGTAAAGTTTATAATAATAATAAGTCTGATATAAAGACTAAAGCTTGTTCTGATATTAACCTAAATATTTATAAAGGAGAGTTTTTGTCTATTATAGGAGAGAGCGGTTCAGGTAAAAGTACGCTGGTAAAAATACTCTCTAACCTTGAGAAACCATCTAGCGGTGAAGTGCTATACAATGACTTAGATATATCTTCGCTTAACGCTAAACAACTAAGAGCGCATAGGCAAAACATTCAGCTAGTATTCCAAGACACCACTTCTTCACTTAATCCAAAGATGTCTATACAAAATATTATTTGTGAGCCATTAATAAACTTTAAACTCATTAAAAAATCTAACTCAAGAGAGGTTGCGTCTGAATTTTTAAAAAAAGTAGAATTAGACGATTCTTTTTTAAGTAAAAAGCCCCAAGAGATGAGCGGGGGACAAAGACAACGTATTAATATAGCACGTGCTTTAACTCTTAATCCAGAAGTACTTATTTTAGATGAGCCTACAAGTGCTTTAGACGTGATAACCCAAACAAAGATATTAAAGCTTATTAAAAAATTACAAGTAGATAAAAATATTACTATTATATTTGTATGCCATGACATAGCGCTTGTAACTAAGATATCAGATAGGATAGCAGTAATGCACAAAGGAGAGCTTAAAGAAGTTATAGCGCCTAATAATTTACAAAAGGATTTTCTAGATGAGTACACACTAGAGCTATTTAACTCAGTATTTGATATAAAAAAATGCGAATGTAAGTTTGATGATATATGCGAGCACGAGCCGAATTATAAATAAAATAACCTCTAGTTGTTTTTATATAATGTATTAACCCCAAAAAGTTAGACCTGAAATCTAACAAAAAGGAGGGCGGTATTTTTATGGCAAAATATAGTTTTGAATTTAAGAAAAAAATATTTAAATGGTGAAGGTGGGTACAGATACTTTTGCAAAAAAATTGTTTATCAAATAAGAATATAATTAAGAAATGTATTAAAACTTACAATACTTTTGGTAATGATGATTCGATAAAAAAATAAGTAAACAAAAATATACTTTTGATTTTAAATTATTGGTGGTAAAATTATATTTAACAACAGAAATATCATATCAGGATTTAGCATTAAAAGTTGGAATAAACGAACCTTCAATAATAAGTAGGTGGGTAAATGATTTTAAAATAGCAGAACCTGATGTATTTCGAGAAAAAAATAAAGGACGGAACTCAATAACTAAAAAAAGAAAACTATTTAAAACAATTAGAAGATGAAAATTTAAAACTAAAAATAGAGGTTTCTTATTTAAAAGAATTGAGGAGATTGCGCTTGGAAGAAGAAACAATGAAACAAAAGCAAGAGTTATCTGTAAGCTCCGAAGATCATTCCAATTAAAAGATATTCTTGGGGTATTAAAATTTCCAAAATCAACATATATGTACTGGCAAAAAAATTTGATAGAGAGAACCCAGATAAGGAATTAGAAGAAAAAATTCTAAAAATTTGAGAAGAACATAAAGATTTTGGTTATAGAAGAATTTATGGAGAGCTAAGAAAAGAAATAATTGTGATAAATAAAAAGAAAGTATAGATATTAGTACAAAAATTAAATTTACAAGTAAAATCTTTCAAAAGAAAAAGTAGAAAATATTCATCATATAAAGGAATAATAGGAACTAATAGGAAAAATTTAATAAATAGACGTTTTAAAACCAATATAATATATCAAAAAATTACAACAGACACAACCGAATTTAAGTATTATGAAGTTAATAGTAAAGGTAGAGTTAGTACTAAAAAATTATATTTAGATGCATATTTAGATATGTTTAATAGTGAGATATTAAGTTATAGCATCACGAAATCACCATCTGTGGAGGGAATTATAAAGGCACTAAATGAAGCTATAAATATTACAAATGATTGTAAATATCAAAGGATTTTTCATTCTGAACAAGGTTGGGCTTATCAAATGAAAGAGTATTCAAAAATATTAAAAGATAATAAAATACGTCAAGTATGTCAAAAAAATGAAATTGTCTAGATAATTCAATTATGGAAAATTTCTTTATCATTTTAAAACAAGAAATTTACTATGGATACACATTTTATAGCTGAAGAATAAAATAAAAAAATATATTTTATATTATAATAATAAAAGAATAAAAGAAAAACTTGGATATTCAAGTCCAACTTTTTGGGATCAGAATAATATTCAAGAGGTTTTATTTTAAATATAAAAAATACCCTTCAGTCAAGTCTAACTATCTGAAAGGGTATTTTTAAAATATATCTTATTTATTTAATTACTTTTATTTTGTTCCTCAAGTATCAATAATACAAATCTTTCTATCATTGTTGCAAACTCTGCTTTTGTAGTCGTTCCTTGTGGGTCAAACTTATTATTTAGTTTACCATTTATTATACCTGCTTGCTGTAATTTTCTTACGTTCGCACTAGCACTATCGTATATATCTTTATTATCTGCAAATGTTATCGGGTCATTTATTGCTGGCAAGTCAACGCCTATAGCATCCGCAAATCTTACTAAAAATGTACACATATCTTGGCGTGATACGTTATTATTTGGTGAGAAAGTCGTTGTTGTTGTTCCTTTTGTTATATCTTTTTGATATGCCCATTCTACCACATTTGCAAAAGAATCTAAGTAACTAACGTCTGTAAAATCTCCGCTATATGTAAATTGTAAAATATTATCGTTCGACATTTTACTTAAAACTTGTACCATCATCTCACGTGTAACATTTTCTTCAGCACTAAATTTACTATCTGATGTGCCATATAAGTACCCCTGAGAAATACCAAATGCTATCGCATTTTTACCCCAATGTGAGCCTATATCCGTATATTTTTCAAATACTTCTTCGTATTTATCATCTGAAGTGTTATTAGCATTATATTTTAAAGTAATACTTTTATCAACTATTGTATTCCCTGTAGAGCCTGTCGAAGCTGAACCTGTATTATTATTTATTTTAACTTCACTACTTGTACCCAAGCTCATAGAGTAGCTTAATGCTGTCCCTGTATTTTTTGATGATGAACTTGAGCTACTAGATGATGAGCTACTACTTGAAGTACTTGAAAATTTAGCACTAACATAAATCGAATCCATTTTATCTGTAACCTCAAAACCTTCTACAGAGGTATCTTCTAGTGAAATAACTACTGTTTCACCTGAATTATTTTTATATGTTACGTTCCATTCATCAAATTTATATTTATTATTTGTTGTTGCTGTCAATATTATCATATCTCCAATATTTACTTTATTACCTATAGAATCATTACTTATTTTAGCTGTAATGCTCCCGCCTATAATATCAGTATCTATTTCTATATCCACATCTTGTGCTGGTTTTACAATGTCACTACCACCATCTGGTATACTATCTAAGATTGTTTCATATTTATTTATTGTAATTTTAATATTCGTTAGTACTTCTCCAGTATTATTTTTAACATTAATTATAGTGGCAGTGTCCTCATTAGTAGTATTATTATTTGTAGCTGTTATACTTTCTATTTTAGATTCAGATTCTGCTACTATAGTAATATTATCATTAAGTTCACCCTCAATTATTATCGAAGTTACCCCCGAATTATTTACAGTAATCGTAGTTAAATCAGGTGTAGCTTGTATCTTTAAATTACCATTACTATCAATAATAGAATTAACTGAAACATCAAATTCTATATCTTCTAAGCCGTTTAAGTCCGCCATTGTAAAATGATTGTCCTCTAATAGAGAAGCTTTTGACCAATCAATTTCACTTAAATTACTAGGTATATATATCTCATCTGTATTACTTAAATCATCTTTAAGTTTTGCAGTTACCCCAAGAATTTTGTACTCAACCCCATTTACTTCTATTGTAGGCTCATCACTTATAACTGCTATCCCAAATAAAGTATCTTCTATCGTTGTCGTAGATATAATAGTATACTCAATTCCTTTATATTCAATTTCAATATTTAAAGTTTCTACTGTATTATAGCTTATATCAACAGTTCCGCCACCTGCTATAATACTAAATGTAGTATCTCCTATTTTTGCCCCATCTCCGCTAATGCTATTAATTATTCTACTACCATCTCCTGTTAATGTAACTTTCATTATAAGAGAATGAGCAGATGTTATTAATTTTGTTATTGTATTTGGTATACTTAAATTTTGAATGTTTTTAGCATATATTTGTAATTCATTCGTTGTTATGTTCGGAAGTAAAAGAGATGTTATATCGTTAGTAAGAATAGTTACTTTTTCTATGTTCGTTCCTCTAAACGTTAATTTCCCACTAGTATGCAAACCACTATTATCAACAGTTATACTTCCAGCTGAATTCACATTTCCACTAAAATCCTCAAATACACTAGAAGATATATTAGATAAATCCAATTCATCTAAAACAACTAAATTAGTTGCATTATTCATATCTTCGCCTGTTGCAAGAGATGCTTTTACAGTGTAACTATAAGTTTTATCAGAGATTGTCTGCGCTTCTTGAAAGCTAATTTCACCTAGTTGTCCAAAAGTATTTACACTAGCAATTGCTGTTGCGTAAGAGAAATCTGTTATCGGCATAAATAAAGAAAATCCGCTAATTTCCTCAACTTGCACTTCTTCTAGGGCGATTCCTTCCTCTGTTTCTAATTCTAATTCACTAATAGAAGTTGAGCTAGTCCCATCATCATAAGAGGCAGTAAACATTACTCCGTTTGTGACATCTTCTGAAGTTATTGTATGCGTATATACTCCTGTAGTATTATTATAATTCGAATCGTCAGAATTATATTTGATTTCTGTAGAGCCTGCTTTAATCACTAAATCTCCGCTTTCAAAAGCCGATTTGCTAGTTGTAGTATTACTTTCATCTAAATTATCATTATCTTTAAATGTTATTTCTATCGTGTCACCTTCAATAAGATTAGTAAAATCACCATCAATTATTCCTTCATTATCGTTTTTTGTTTTATGCTCTGTAGTTGCATAATCTTTCAGCTCAAAGACGCTAGCACAATTCGCAGTTACTTCGATTTTAATTTCAGCATCACTAACCATAGAAAATGAAAATTTTCCATCATTATTTACTCCAGATAACAAATTAGTTGGCAAATCGTCAGTGGCCATTAAATAAACACTACATATTCCATCATTTATTTCATCTAAAATATCTTTATCTGTTATTTCTCCTGTTATCAAGCCTTTAGCTACACTAGATAGGTCATCTATTTTCTTTCCATCACTG